>DATMXY010000329.1:0-4241 GCA_035561275.1 Anaerovoracaceae bacterium
TAATAACTGATTATTGATATAAATATTTGGAGGAAAGCAGTGGCAAAATTTATAGTTGAGAAGAGCGGGCCTTTACAGGGAGAAGTGGTGATCAGCGGTTCCAAAAACGCAGTACTGCCCATTATGGCAGCCGCCATCCTGACAGAGGACAGCTGTCAGATCCTTGACGCTCCCGTTCTGCGGGATGTTGACGTAATGTGCAGGCTTCTGGGGAGCATTGGCTCGGAAGTGAAAGCAAATTATGAGGAAAATATAATTGAAATAGTGACTGAGAACATTGTCGCAAAAGAAGCCCCATATGAACTGGTTAAGAAGATGCGCGCATCAATACTGGTAATGGGGCCGCTTCTTGCCCGGACGGGAAAAGCCAGGATTGCCCTGCCCGGCGGCTGCGCTATCGGCGCCAGGCCTATCAATCTTCATTTAAAAGGATTCCAGGCTCTGGGGGCTGAAATCGAGGAAGGGCACGGTTATGTGGAAGCGAGGGCGAATAAGCTTTCCGGCGCCAACGTATACCTTGACTTTCCAAGCGTGGGGGCTACAGAAAACATCATGATGGCGGCTGTTCTCGCCGAGGGTACCACAGTAATAGAAAACGCAGCGGAAGAGCCTGAAATCGTAGACCTGGCAAACTTCCTGAATAAAATGGGCGCCAGGATCAAGGGCGCCGGCACTGACACCGTCAAAATCGAGGGTGTGGATAAGCTTCACGGTACCAAGCACGCCGTCATTCCCGACCGGATCGAAACGGGGACGTTTATGCTTGCCGCCGCCATCACGAGGGGCAACATCCTCATCAGCAATGTGGTACCCGACCACGTAAAACCTGTCATCGCAAAGCTGAAGGAATGCGGCGCCATCATCGAGGACGGAGACGACGGGATGAGAGTACGGGGAGACGTAAATCCGCTGATTTCCACCGACATCAAAACTCTGCCGTATCCCGGCTTCCCCACGGACATGCAGCCCCAGTTCATGGCTTTTCTGACCACGGTGGCAGGCTCCAGCGTTGTAATAGAAACCGTCTTCGAAAACCGCTATATGCATATCGGCGAACTGAACAGAATGGGCGCCAATATAAAAATAGAAGGAAGAAGCGCGATCATCC
Source organism: Anaerovoracaceae bacterium (assembly GCA_035561275.1). Classification (GTDB taxonomy): domain Bacteria; phylum Bacillota; class Clostridia; order Peptostreptococcales; family Anaerovoracaceae; genus Anoxybacterium. The sequence goes on from DATMXY010000329.1 coordinate 1,109, forward strand.
AGGGCGAAAGAAGGATGCAGGGCGCGCAGGTGATCTCGACGGACCTGAGGGCCGGAGCGGCGCTGGTGCTGGCGGGTCTCATGGCGGAAGGCACAACGGAGATCTCGGAGGTGTACCATATCGAAAGGGGCTATGCGGATTTTATCGAAAAATTCAGGACCTTGGGCGCTTTAATAAAAAGGATTGAAGATTAGAGAAAATAATAGTACAATAAGTTAAACTGACAGCGTTGTCAAATCGGGCTGTCAGTTTTTTGTTTTTGTAGGCATTAAATTTTCTGCTGCGCGTTATCACTCCGAGTCAACCGTATTGGGGAGGTTTCAAATGGGATACAAGCTGATTAAAGAGCATTATGACGAAGTCGTATACGCCAAAATGGATGTCGCTGGAGCGAACAATCTGAAGGAATCGCCGGAAGAAACGGAGGCCGGCCCCATCAGATCGCTGAAAGAGATCATGAACGCCTATGAAAAAGAAATCCTTGCAGATATGATGCGGAAATGTCAGAATGCCTCAGAAGCTGCGCGTCTATTAAAAATTAACAAATCCACCATTTCCAGAAAATTAGCGAGATATAACATTAAAAAGAAATGACTGTTGCATAACCGTAACAGTGAGGAAATTAAAAAGGGTTCCCTTAATCGAGGGACCCTTTTTAGGTGTTGTTCCTTTTGAAATGACAGTTACAAAGTTGAGTCCTGGGCTTCGTCGGGCTTTTCGCCGGAATCCGGCTTGCCGTTAAATCCCGGCATTCCTCCGGGTCCCATATGCATGCCGCCCCTGGCGTTCAGAAGCTGATCCGCCTGCTCCTGGGTAATGGTTCCGTCGTCGACCAGGTTGGCAAGGCGGCTTTCAAATTTTGCTTTCATCGCTTCCGTCAGTTCCGTTTTCTGTTCCTCGGTCAGGATACCGAAAAGCCCTTTGCCGCCTTTCAATTGCGGAACGAGGGAAATCGCATCCGCCTCCTCCTGGGTCAGGGTACCCGCTTCCACAAGTTTGGCCGAAGCCTCTTTCCATACCGCGGCTATTTCCTGTGCTACGGCTTCTCTCTGCTCGTCGGTAAGCACTTGTTTTTCAGCGTCACCCCCTGCGTTATCTTCCGGTACGTTGCTGAATTCCAGAAGTTGGTCCGCTTCATCCTGTGTGATACTGCCTTTTTCAACAAGTTCGGCGATGGCTTCCTCCATGCTGTCGGCGCCCGCCTGTTTTACTGCTTCCCGTTGCGTATCCGTTAAGCTTTCCATGCGCGCCGGCCTGTCCTTAGACGGCTGCGCGGCCGCATCATCCGTCGCGGCGAAAGCGAAAGCGACCGTCGACAAGACGACGGCGGCTGCGGTTACGGCAATCAGGATGTTTCTTTTTTTTAGCATTTGATCCCTTCCTTTCAATTTCCATATATCAAGTAACCCCTTTCGCATCGGGACAAAGAGTTTTTCCTTTGTCAACCAACGCTACACGCATACTATAATATTAAAATGTGAAGGGGGGATATTTTCCATGTGACCGGCAGGTGAAGATTTCATAATTAAAACCGACGGCGTCAGTTTGACGCCGTCGTTCAATAAACCTCGACCCCGGTATAATAGTGGGTGAGGATGTCTGTGTACTTGTAACCGGTCTGGGCCATACCGTTGGCGCCGTATTGGCTCATGCCTACGCCGTGGCCGTAGCCCTCCGTCGTGAACAGGACGGCGCTTCCCTGAACCGATACGGTGAAATTGGCGGAGCGGAGGCCGAAAATATCACGGATCTCTCTGCCTTTCAATGTCAGATTTCCAACCTGTATTGCCGCGACTCTGCCTCCCGCGCTTCGTTCCTGGACATTGATCGTACCGCTGTTGACCGCGCCCGGGTCTTTTCCGGAAAAGGACCTGATTTTCTGCTTGAATTCCGAAAGCGGTATCTCAGTTTGTTCGTCCTGGTGCGGAGCGGCTGACTCGTAAGGGCTGTCAACGCTGCGGAGATACGGAAGCGCCGATACGAAGACGTCCTCCGAGTTTTCCGTTTTACCGCCGCTGGACGAGTGGAACAGGGGCTGTTCCACCAATGCCCCCTGATAATACATCAGCTGGCCTTTGGTGCTATCCACGGCTTCCTGTATTTTCGGCCAGCCGGTCGCCATCCATTCCGCGGATTTTATCTCTTTTAATTCCTCCGGACTCCTGTAGACTTGACAGTGGACGTCGTCGCAGACAGGCGCGGAAGGGTGGTCGGGATTTCCGCCGTCCCCGGAACGGATGACCTTGGAGAGGGAGTAAGTCCGCGCAGCCACCGCCTGCGCTTTCAGCGCTTCCATCTCAAAGCTCGACGGCATTTCACCTGCGACCACGCCCTTCACATAATCCTCGAACGCAATAGACTCAGTTTTCCCGCTTACATGGCGGTAAACATTGATATACTCCGGAATTGGCACGGAGCTCTTTTTGACGGGAGGCGCAGCCTCTTCTTCCCCCTGGAACATAAACACTAAAGCAGACGGAAGTATGACCAGACAAAAAACCACCATCAGGGAAGCGATGGCAAGCGGCTTTAACAGATCTCCCTTGTAATTCATTCCAATCCTCCATGCTTGTCTCATTCGAATCGACTTGTCGATTAAGTATATGAGGGACGATTGGAATTATTACTCCGCCAACTTAATATTACGCATCTTGGCGGTCAGTTACGCTACTTCCAGCCAAACAAAAAAGCGGCGTTTACGCCGCAGGAAAAAAACACCAGGCTATAGTCGCATGGTGTTTTTAAAAAATATGTACATAATTATTCCTTGGCAGATCCGGCCGTTTCATCAACGTCAACTTTCTCTTCCAGGACCTTTTCATACTCGGCGAAAATCGCGTCCTTGATCTTATTGCGCGTTTCTGAAACCAATGGGTGAGCGATGTCTCTGAAGTCGCCTTCTCCCATCTTCCGACTAGGCATGGCAATAAACAGACCATTCTGACCTTCAATGATTTTGATATCATGTACGACAAATTCGTCATCGAAGGTCACTGAGACGACGGCTTTCATTTTGCCTTCATCGTTAACTTTCCGGACTCTTACATCAGTTATTCTCATACTGAAAAACCACCCTTTCCTGCCCAACATACTCCGATATACAAAATTTGTATATTATATGCCCACATTATAC
>DATMXY010000330.1:0-2659 GCA_035561275.1 Anaerovoracaceae bacterium
ATCGGGATCCCATGCTGCTGATTGATGAAGTAACGGCTATGATACCCGGAGAAAAGATTGAAGCAACTTTTTACGTATCTCCCGACCGGGATATTTTCAAAGGTCATTTTCCAGGTGAACCGGTGCTGCCCGGCGTTTATACCACAGAAATCATGGCGCAGGCTTCCGATATCCTGTTGCTGTCGATGGAGCGTTATGCGGGTACGATTCCATTTTTCATCGGGATTGACAAAGTCCGGTTTACCGCAAAAATAGAGCCCGGTGATACTGTAAAGGTGATCAGCGTTATTTCTGCGGAACGGCAGGAAAAAGCCATTGTCACCTGCAGCGCCGAAGTCTACAACAAGGGGGTACTGGCCTGCAAAGGGGACGTCACCCTCGCAATGCGCTGATCCAGTTATTTTCCGCTTCCTCTAATTTTTTTCTTACGGTCAGCGGAAGTTTCAAATGCTTCTGCTGACCGATTTAACCAATTGTTATTCTAGATACGGCAGCGTTGATCCTGCCTGCGGCATCACAAGGACTCCGGCGTTGCTTCCAAGCTTTGCGAACGCGGCGTCCAGCGCCTCCTGTACTGTGGGGAACGGCGTAAAATTGATTTTTCTTACCAGTTCGTCCTCCAGATCCGAAACCATATAGATCTCCGCCTTTTGCATGACCATCGCGATGGCGGCCGCCTTATGCGCCCCCAGGATAAAGTTTTTCCGGATTTCTTCGATCATTTCCGCCGGTTCCTTATTCAGCATCCATTCCTCGAAATGCGCTTCGCCGAAGCCTTCCTTCGCCGAAGCGCACCAGATGATAATCCCGCCGGGTCTTACCGCATGCTGCGCGTTATCAAGCCCTTTCTGGGCCTGGTAAAGATTGATGTCCTTGGGGAACCCGCCCGGCGACAGCACGACGATATCCGCCTGCCTGTCGATTCTGATCTTGTACATTTCATCAATAGCTCTGCACCCTTCCCGGTGGGCAAGGGTATGATGCCCGGCGAAAGCCTTTACGATCTCCTTGTTTTTGTCCACGACGACGTTCACGATGAAGTCGATGCCGATGAACTCCGTGATCTGGTCGATGTCCTCCCGGACAGGGTTTCCGGCAAGCTTTCCGGCTTGCGCCCCCGGCTTGATCATTTTGGAATGGTTCGCCTGGATCGCCCTCCTGCTGGAAACCCCCGGCATGAGAGCCTTGGCGCCGCCCGAATAGCCTGCGAAATAGTGGAACTCCACATTGCCGATGCAGATCCTCCGGTTTGCCTTTAATACCGGCGCAAAGATGTCCACCGGGGTCCCGTGGCGGCAGACGCCGAGTTCGGCGCATTTCTCCGGATCGCTATCCATAAGCGTGATTTCGCTGTCGTATATCGTGTCACCCACAAGCGCCCTCTTCTCCTCTTCCGTATGGGGTCTGTGGCTTCCCAATGCAAAGACGACCGTGATCTGCGATTTTTTGACGCCTCCCTTTTCCAGTTCCCTGACCACCGCGGGCAGGATCTTATAGGAGGGGACCGGCCTTGTGATATCGCTGGTAACGATGATGACCCGGTCTCCGGGCCGGACGATTGCGGACAGCCGGCCCGTCCCGATGGGGTTCTCCAGGGCGCGGATGACCTCCGCCTCGCCGGTCAGGCCGTGCGTGGTTTCATTGGGAAGGATGCTGCCAAGGTAATTTCTTTCGGGAAGGGTAAAAGAAACAGTCCCCTTCCCGAATTTCAATTCTATGCATTTCATATCATATTCCGTGCAATCTTCCATATCATTTCCCTATCATTTCTCTGCCCGGTTCACGCCGGTATCAATTGCGGCCTGATAAACAGCCGCCGCCACCGCCGTTCCGTGCTGGTCGTCGTGGAACACCGGAATGTCAAGCTCCTATTTCAAACGATTTTCGATTTCCACGCACCGGGGAGAAGAGATGTCCTCCAGATTGATCCCTCCGAAAACCGGCGCGATTAGCTTTACCGTCCGCACGATGTCCTCTACGTCCTTCGACGCCACACAAATGGGAAATGCATCCACATTTGCGAAGGATTTAAAGAGTACAGCTTTTCCCTCCATGACCGGTAACCCGGCTTCCGGCCCGATATCTCCGAGACCCAGTACGGCGGTCCCGTCGGTGACCACCGCGACCAGATTGCCTTTGACGGTATAGTCGTAGACCTTGCCAATGTCCTTATAGATCTCCCTGCAGGGTTCCGCAACGCCCGGCGTATAGGCAAAGGACAGGTCCTCCGTACTGTTGACGGGAACCTTGCTGACGATTTCGATCTTCCCCTTCCACTGCCCGTGAAGCTCCAATGATTTTTCCTGTATATTCATTGTTATTTTCCTTTCTCGTTCCTCGGGTGCCGCTTTGCTTATCGCGTCTCCATTGCCGCGATCAGAGGCAGCCTTTTCCCTGACATGAACTGCACCATGGCGCCTCCCGCCGTGCTTACATAGCTGATTTTTGACGTATCGATGAACTTCTGGGCGGCCGCGACGGTATCCCCGCCGCCGATGACGGAATAGGCCTTCGAATTGGCGACAGCCTCCCAGATCGCCCTGGTCGCTTTCTCAAACAAAGGATTTTCGTATGCTCCCGCCGGACCGTTAACAAAAATTGTTTCGGCGGAGGCCAGGATGCCTTCATACTCCGCAATGGTTTCTTCCCCGACGTCCAT
>DATMXY010000331.1:0-10799 GCA_035561275.1 Anaerovoracaceae bacterium
AAGGAAAAGGAGGGGTTTTTATGAACGCAGAGCAGGCAAAGCAATATCTGGAACTGAATCATGGAGAAAACATTAAAAAAGCCAGGGAGAATCTGAAAGGCATTATTAAGGAGACCTCTCTGATTTACAGCGATTTTTACAGCAGGGAAAGCAAATGCAATGTCTACCTGAAGCCGGAGAATTTCCAGGCCACCGGCTCGTTTAAGATAAGAGGCGCTTACAATAAGATCGTGAACCTGACTGAAGAGGAATGCAAGAATGGGATCATCTGTGCTTCCGCCGGCAACCATGCCCAGGGTGTGGCGTTTTCCGCACAGCAGCGCGGCGTGAAATCCACTATCGTCATGCCCAACGTAACGCCCCTCCTGAAGATTGACGCCACCAAGGAATACGGCTCCGAGGTGGTGATCCACGGCGACGTCTACGACGAGTCCTACAGCAAGGCTTTGGAGCTTGCCGATAAACACGGCTATACCTTCGTTCATCCCTTTGACGATTACGACGTGATCTGCGGACAGGGCACCATCGGACTTGAGATCCTGGATGAACTCGATAACGTGGATGAGATCCTCGTACCAATCGGAGGGGGCGGCCTGATCAGCGGCATCGCGCTGGCGGTCAAGTCGATTAAACCTGAGGTCAAGGTGATCGGAGTCGTACCGGTAGGCGCCATGTCCATGAAAATATCCATAGACGAGGGCCAGGTGACAAGGCTTGCCTCCGTAAAAACGAGCGCTGAAGGCGTTGCCGTCAAACAGCCCGGATACCTGTCCTTTGCAATTACCAAGAACTATGTCGACGAGATCATTACGGTTTCGGAAAAGGATATCATGGAAGCGGTGCTGCTCCTGCTGGAAAAGCATAAGATGATCGCCGAAACGGCGGGCGTCGTTCCCCTGGCGGGACTCAAGAAACGGGCGAAGCCCGGCAGGAACATCGTCTGCCTGATCAGCGGCGGTAACATCGATGTGGTGACCATATCTTCCATCATCAATCAAGGCCTTATCAGCCGCGGAAGGATCATGTGCTTCTCCGTGGAGCTTCCCGACAAACCGGGCCAGCTTGTAAAAGTCGCCCAGATCCTGGCGGAACTCGGAGCCAACGTCATCGAGCTCGTGCACAATCAGTTCAAGGCTATCGACCGCTATTCCAACAAGGTTGCTCTTGAAGTGACCGTGGAAACCAACGGTCCCGCTCATATCAAGCAGGTCCTTGAAGCCTTGGAAGACAATAACTTTGAGGTCAGAAGAGTTTATTAGCAAGACACCCCCATATCACAGGGGGCGTTTTTATTTGAAAAGTTCTTCCGTTTCGTGCTTCTTCTGCCGCGTCATCAGACCCCTGACCGCCTCCCTGGCGTCGGTGGTTCCGTTGATCACGTGATAGATCTGCTCCGTGATGGGCATTTCCACGCCTGCCTGCTGTGCCAGTTCATAGGCCGCTTCCGTCGTGTAAATCCCCTCCACCACCATGCCAACTTTTTTTGTCGCTTCCGCCGGATCCATACCCTCGCCGATGAGGATGCCGCAGCGGCGGTTCCGGCTGTGCATACTGGTACAGGTAACGATCAGGTCTCCGATCCCGGTAAGTCCGGAAAAGGTGGAGAGATTGGCGCCCAATTTGACGCCCAGCCTGGCGATCTCGGTGATCCCCCGGGTCATCAATGCGGCCTTCGCGTTGTCGCCAAAGCCCATGCCGTCTCCGATCCCCGCTCCCAGCGCGATGATATTTTTCAGAGCGCCCCCCAACTCCACGCCGGTCACATCGGAATTGGTATATATCCTGAGATGTTCAGACATAAATACGTCCTGAATATACTCCCCAAGCTCGATTTCGTCGGAAGCGGATACCAGCGTGGTAGGCATGGCCCGCCCCACCTCTTCGGCGTGGGAGGGTCCCGAAAGCACCACGTACCTCGCCTTGGGAAGTTTCTCATAGGCGATCTCCGACAGCCTTTTCAGGCTTTTCTGCTCGATCCCCTTCGCCACATTGACCAGCACCATTTCCGGAGAGAGATACGGCAGCGCCCCGTCCAGAGCGCTTCTGAAACGCTGCGCTGGCGCGGAAAAGAGAACGATGTCAGCTCCTTCGACTGCTTCCTCAACGGTATAGGAAATCTGAACGCCGTCTGGCAGTTTTACATCCGGCAGATATCGTTTGTTTTCCCTATTGATAGAGAGCTCGTTCAGGTGCTCCTTGTCAACATCCCAGATTTTTACGGTATGACCGCTGCCGCACAGGCTCACGGAAAGGGCGGTGCCCCAGCTTCCTGCGCCGATCACGGCAATTTTTTCACTCATTTTTTATCCCCCTGTCTGTTAAAATTGACCTTTGGTTCTTCGCCCTTCATGAGCCTTTTCAGGTTTGACCGGTGTTTGAATATTACGATGGCTGCCATGGCCACGGTCAGGGGCAGGTAGGCCGGATCAAAGAAATAGGAAGCGATGGGCAGCAGGATTGCCGCCGCTACAGAACCTACGGATACCCTTTGGGAAACCAGCATAAAAAATAAAGCCGCAGCAGCCTCGATGAGACCGAGGATCGGCTCCAGCGCGAGGACGATGCCGAATGCCGTGGCGATCCCTTTCCCCCCGCGGAACTGGAATACCATTGGCCAGATATGCCCGATGAGGGCGGCCAAGCCGCAGGCCATTGCGATTTCCTGCCCTCCGGCATATTCTCCCAGAAAGACCGCGGCGACGCCTTTCAATATATCGATGGCCAATGTAGCGGCTGCCGCCCTTTTGCCAAGCACGCGCAGGACGTTGGTGGTGCCGGCGTTTCCGCTGCCTTCTTCTCGTATGTCGATTCCCATCGCCCTGCCGATGAGGATGGCAGGCGATATATTGCCTAAAAAGTAGGATATTACGATTGCTGCGACTGAGAATAAGCTACTCATAATTCTCCTCTCCCTTTTCACGAAATACAAATTTTATAGATGTGCCTTCAAATCCGAAGCCTTCTCTGATTTTGTTTTCCAGGTATCTCGCGTAGGAGAAATGCATTAATTCCCTGCTGTTGATTTTAAACGAGAACAAAGGCGGCTTTACTCCCACCTGTGTCGCATAGTATATTTTGAGCCGCTTTCCCTTGTCGGAAGGAGGCTGATTCATCATGGTGGCATCCGCGATCAGGCTGTTGAGCTGCCCCGTGGGGACCCTCAGCGCGCGTTTCTCGGAAACGTACTTCACCATGTCCATGACGTTGTTCAGCCTTTGCTTTGTCTTCACGGAAATAAAAACGGAAGGCGCATAGGCCATGAACTGCAGCTCCCGGGCGATATCCTTCTGGAACTCTTTCATCGTATTGGTATCCTTTTCGATGAGGTCCCATTTATTTACCACGATGATGATACCTTTTCCGGCCTCATGGGCGATCCCGGCTATCTTTTTATCCTGGTCCGTGACCCCTTCCGCCGCGTCGACCATCAGCAAAGCCACGTCGCAGCGTTCGATGGCGGCGATGGCCCTGATGACGCTGTATCTCTCAATATCTCCGGTAACCTTGCTCTTTCTCCTGATTCCGGCCGTGTCGATGAGGATGTACTTTTCCTCGCCTCTGCTAAACGGCGTGTCGATGGAATCCCTCGTGGTTCCCGCGATTTCGCTGACGATGACCCGTTCTTCCCCCAGCAGGGCGTTGATCAGTGAGGATTTCCCCACGTTGGGCTTACCGATGACGGCGATTTTCGTGGTATCGTCTTCTTCCGACTCCGATCTATGGGGCAGCTTTTCCACGATCAGATCCAGCACGTCGCCAAGATTGAACATATTGACGGCGGAAATGGCGATGGGTTCCCCCAGACCGAGTTCATAGAAATCATAAAAGTCGTCAGGAAGCTTCGGCGAATCTACTTTGTTTACCACCAGGACCACTTCCTTCCCGGTTTTCATCAGCATATTGCCCACTTCCCTGTCGGACGCGGTCAGGCCATCCTTGCCGTCGACCATAAACAGAATGACGTCCGCCGTATCCATGGCGATTTCAGCCTGGGCTCTCATCTGTGACAGGATCACATCGGTGGAATCCGGCTCGATGCCCCCAGTGTCGATGAGGGCGAAGGTTTTTCCGCGCCACTCCGCTTCCGCATAGATCCTGTCCCTTGTCACTCCCGGCGTATCCTCGACGATGGATACCCTTTTCCCTATTACTTTGTTAAAAAAAGTTGATTTGCCGACATTGGGTCTCCCAACGACGGCAACGATCGGCATTGACATCAATGAATCTCCTCGTATTATATACAAATCAAAGTTAATTTCTATTCGAAAATTGCTTCGGCAAATTCGGCGGGGTCGAATTCCTTCAGGTCATCCAATCCCTCTCCCACACCGATGAATTTAACGGGCATCTGGAATTCGTCGGAGATGGTGATCACGATCCCACCCTTTGCCGTTCCGTCCAGCTTTGTCAGCACGATTCCGGTAATATCGGCGATCCCGCCGAATTCCTTCGCCTGGGAAACCGCGTTTTTCCCGGTGGCCGCATCCAATACCAACAGTGTTTCCCTGTATGCTTCGGGGTATTCCCGTTCAATGACTTTATTCATCTTTTCCAGCTCGGCCATGAGGTTCTTTTTCGTCTGGAGCCTTCCGGCCGTGTCACAGATCAGCACGTCGATCTTTCTGGCTTTTGCGGACTGGATCGCGTCGAAGATGACAGCGGACGGATCCGCTCCCTCCTGATGCCGTATTACGTTGACGCCGACCCGACTTCCCCAGACTTCCAGCTGCTCACTTGCCGCCGCGCGGAAGGTGTCCGCCGCCGCCAACAGCACCGTTCTGCCTTCTTTTTTCAGTTTATACGCGATTTTCGCAATCGACGTGGTCTTTCCGCCTCCGTTTACCCCTATCATCAGGATGATCAGCGGCGCCTCACCGTTCAATTTGTGAGCCTCGCCCTTGTCGATGAGCTCTTTTACGATGGTCTTGATCCGGGCCTTCACCCCTTCGGGATCCCGGATATCCAGCTTTTTAATGTCTTCTCTCAGTTTTCCCGTGATTTTGATGGTGGTGTCCATACCGATGTCGGAGGTGATCAGCACCTCTTCCAGTTCATCCAGCATGTCTTCATCTATTTCAGGCCTCATGAATATGACGTCTTCGATCTTTTCCTGCAGACGCCCAAAGAAGGATTTCTTTACTCCAAAAGCCATGCCTTATTTTCCTTTCCTATCCTAAATTCAAATCGTTATAATTCGAAGGTGTCCCCCAGCCTCAGGGAAATGACCTTTGAGATCCCCTGTTCCGGCATCGTCACACCGTAGAGGATGTCCGCATATTCCATGGTTGCCTTCTGGTGGGTTACCAGTGTAAACTGGATCTCGTTGAAGTTGGTCAGATATCTCGCGAAGCGGTCGATGTTGGCGTCGTCCAGGGCGGCCTCCACCTCGTCCAGGATACAGAACGGCGTCGGCTTTGCCTTCAGGACCGCAAACATGAGCGCAATGGCCGTCATGGTCTTCTCTCCGCCGGACATCAGGTTGATGTTCTGCAGTTTCTTCCCCGGTGGCTGCGCCACGATCTCTATCCCGCATTCCAGCGGATTATTCTCGTCCTCCAGCCGCAGCTCGGCGGCTCCGCCTCCAAAGAGCTCCGTAAACGCATTTTCAAAATTAAGGACGATCTTGTCAAAACTTTCCTTGAAACTGCGCTTAATGGTCTTATCCATATCGTCGATGATCTGCCTCAGGGAATTCATGGCGCTGAGGATGTCGCTGCGCTGTCCGGTCAGGAATTCATACCGCTCGCGGACGGATTCGTATTCCTTGATGGCGCCCACGTTCACCTCGCCAAGCTCCCGGATCCTGTTTTTGATATCCCGGCTCTCCTTTACGGCAGCCGCAAGGTTGAATTCCTTTTTCTTGAATTCGATCGCCTGCAGATAGGAAATCTCGAATTCTTCCCAGAGCTTGTCCTTGTAGGAATCAAGCTGGGTTTCATATTTGGCCTGCTTGATCTCCAGTTCATATTTCTGCGACTGGTATCCGCTGAGGATCCCGTCCATCTCGTCTTTTTTCCGGGTGATCTCGGCCAGGTATCCGGATACCGTATCCTTTTCTTCCTGAATTTCCGAAAGATACCGTTCGATTGCCTCTTTCTCCGCTTCCCTGGCCTGGATCTCGCTCTCCAGAATGCTTCCGCCGTTTTCCAGATTCAGCTTTTCCTCTTCCAGCTTCTTTATGGCCAGCTCTTTGCCGTCTCTTTCCCCGGCAAGCTCTTTTTTATATTCTTCGATCCTGGTCAGCAGCTGATCGACATGATTTTTCTGGCTTTCCGCCGTACCGACGGCGATCCTTGCCTTTGTGATCTCTTCGTTGACCGCTTCAAGCCGGTTCTTCTGGTCTTCATATTTCTGCAGGCCGGCATCCGCCATTCCTTCGATTCCGGCGATCTCTTCCTTCTCCTTCTGAATGCCCGCCTTGATCTCGTCGATCATAGCCCCGGAGGATTTTTTCTCGGTTTCGATATTCTCAAGCTCATTCCGATGCTTTTCATCGCTGTGCTGCAGGTCGGAAATCTGCTGCGCCATTGCCCCGATGGCATTTTCCCTTGAAAGGAGTTCCAGCTCCTTTTCCCGCAGTTCCTGATCCATGTTCCGGATCCGCTCCTGGGCAAGGCTGATTTCAGTCCTCAGTTTTTCCAGTTCGGCGCCGCCGGAAACCCCGGTCCGTTCCAGGATGGAAAGCTTTTCGCCCAGCTGCTTTGCCTCCGCCTTCCGCTCCAGAAGGTTTGCGGTATTGTTCCGGAATGTTCCGCCGGTGATGGCGCCGCCGGAATTGATGACTTCTCCTTCCAGGGTCACAAAGCGCAGCCCCCCGCCCTGGACACTTTTTGAAAGCTTTACGGCATGGTCCAGGTTGTCCACCACGATGACCCTGCCGAGCAGGTATTCCATAACCCTCTGGTATTTCGGATCAAAGGTTACGCATTGGACGCCGAATCCCTGGAAGCCCTCTGCCAGCTTTAGACTCTGGTCATATTTCAGGTTGGAATCCCTCATGCTTTTAATAGGCAGGAAGGTCAGCCTTCCTGCCTTGTTTTCCTTCAACGCTCCGATGGCGGTCTGGGCGCTCCTGTCGTCTTCACAGACGACATTCTGCAGAGCGGGGCCGAGAGCCGTCTCGATGGCTGTTTCAAACCCTTTCGGTACTTCGATGAGCTCGGCGACAACGCCGTTGATGCCGGAAAGGTTTGATTTCATGATAAACTTTACGGCATTATTATATCCCTCATAGGAGCTTTCCATCTCCTCGATCATCTTTTTCCTGGTGGAAACCTGGCTGATGGAGATCTTCAGCGCCTCCATCTCCCCTGCAAGCTTTTTCTCCCGTAAAACGTCTTCGTTATACTTCTGCTTCAGCGCCCGGCTTTCCGCTTCCGTTTCCACGAACCGGGTTTTCAGTGCGGCCACTTCCTTCAGGGCATTCTCATGCCGGACCGTCAATTCCCTGCGATCCACGTCCGCCGTTTCCTTCTCGGAAAGGATCTGGTTCTTCCGCTTGTCCAGGGTTCCCTGCAGGGCGAGCAGGCTGTTGATCTCGCTGTTCTTGCTGCTGACGGCGCTGTGAAGCTCATAGATCCTGTTTTTCTGGCCGTCGATTTCTTCCGCCGCCGCGCTCAGGGACGCCGTGATTTCTGTATATTTTTTGATCTTCTCCGCCAGAGCGGCTTCTGATCCGGCCAGTTCCTCATCGATCCTTCTCTTGCCGGCATACTGCTCCTGAGCGTTTTCCGCCTCTTTTTCCAGTTTCCCGGCAAGGACGGAAATCTCCTCTGTCAGTCTCTCCTTGTCCTTCTCGATCGTGGACAGTTTTTCCCGGTTTAACTGGTTTTGGTTGACCAGGGCATTGATTTTTTCAACACTGAGCAGAAGCCTGTCCCTGGTCTCGTCGCCCAGCTTGCCAAGCTCCTCGTTCCGCTTTCTGTTTTCTGAGATTTCCTGATCAATCGTGGACTTATCTTCTTTTACGTCGTCGATCTGGGCGGTCAGTTCAGACAGGTCGTCTTTTATGTACTCGTTTTTCAACTGTATGTTTTCTATATTCTTTAATGTGATGTTGATTTCCAGTTCTTTGTATTTATCCCGCAGCACGAGATATTCGGCCGCTTTTTCGCTGTCCTCTTTTAATCCGTCGATCCGGCCTTCAATTTCCGCAATGATGTCGCTGACGCGCTCAAGGTTTGCGTTGGAAGCCTCCAGCTTCCGCTCCGATTCCGCCTTCTTGGTCCTGTATTTTACAATGCCTGCGGCCTCTTCAAAGATTTCCCGCCGGCTTTCCGGCTTATTGCTGACGATGTCCGCGATCTTACCCTGTCCGATGAGGGAATATCCGTCGACTCCGATACCGGTGTCCATAATGAGTTCCCGGATATCCCGCAGCCTGCACTGGCTGTTGTTGATGAAGTATTCGCTCTCCCCGGAGCGGTACATCCTTCTGGTTATAGCCACTTCCGCATAGTCGATGGGGAGGAGGCCGGTGCCGTTGTCGATGACCAGCGTGACCTCGGCCATGCCCCGCGATTTCCTGCTTGCCGTTCCGGCAAAGATGACTTCTTCCATTTTGCCGCCGCGCAGCATTTTGGGGCTTTGTTCTCCAAGCACCCACCGGACGGCGTCGGAAATGTTGCTCTTCCCGCTTCCGTTGGGGCCAACGATACAGGTGATGCCTTCGTGAAACTCGATGCTGACAGGCTCAGCAAAGGATTTAAATCCATGCATATCGATTCTTTTAAAATACAATCGTGCCACCTCGCTCCAATGCTTGTTTTGCCGCCTGCTGCTCCGCTTCCTTTTTGCTCCGGCCGCTGCCGCTGCCGATGACGCTGCCGCGGAAGATCAGGTTGGCATAAAAGGTCTTGTCGTGGTCGGGGCCTTCTTCCCGTTCGATGACATAGCAGATATCCGTCTCGCCGTGGGATTGCAGCCGCTCCTGGACCTCCGTCTTGTAATCCATGTGAAGCTTGCCTGCAAGGGCGTCCTCGATGAGATCGGTAAAGATCCATATCACAAACTCACGGGCCGCAATCCAGCCACCGTCGAGGTAAATGGCTCCGATGACCGCTTCCAACGCGTCCGCAATAATGGAACCCCGCTTTCTCCCGCCGCTGTTTTCCTCTCCTTTGCCCAGCCGCAGATAGCTTCCGATGGAGATCCTGCCCCCGCATACCGCAAGGGACCGTTCGCAGACGATGACCGCCCTCAGCTTGGTGAGTTCGCCCTCCTCCACATTGCCGAGCCTGTTATAGAGGTAATCGCTGATGATCGCGTCAAGGATCGCGTCCCCAAGAAATTCAAGCCTTTCGTTGTTTACCGTCTGCTGCGACTTTCCTTCGTTGATATAGGAACTGTGCGTCAAAGCGTTTTTCAGCAAATCTGTATTACGGAACTCATATTGAATTATCTTCTGAAAATTTGAATCATTCACTGATGATAATTTCCTCCAGTTCCAGTACAGAATTTTGGATCGTCTGCACAACGCTGGTCTCGGCGTAGGGGATTCCCTTCAGAATGGTATTCTTGACGGCATTGGCGCTTGAGGATCCGTGCATTTTGACCACAGCCCCCTTGACCCCCAGGATCGGCGCGCCGCCGTACTCCGAATAATCAAATTCCGATTTCAGTTCCTTCAGCTTGCCGGACAGCAGCAGCGCTCCCATTTTGGAGATGGCTCCTTCGGTGAATTTCTGTTTCAACAGCTTGAGGATATTCCAGGCGAGCCCTTCCGTGAGCTTCAGGATGATATTCCCCACAAAACCGTCGCATACGACGACGTCGCAGGCGCCCTTCGGGATGTCCCGGGCTTCCACGTTGCCGACAAAGTTCAGGCTGCTTTTGGAAAGCAGCTCGTAGGCGGCTTTCAGGACGGTGGTCCCCTTGGATTCCTCCGTACCGATATTCACCAGTCCTACCGTCGGTTCTTTTACGTTCAGTACTTTTTCCATATAAATGCTGCCCATGGTGGCAAACTCCAGCAGATTGTTCGGTTTGCACTCCGCGTTCGCTCCGGAATCCACCAGCAGGGATACGCCGCCCTTGCCCAGGATCGGATAGGTGCTGGCGATGGCCGGCCTGTCGATCCCCTGGATTCTGCCCAAAATAAAAAGGCCCGCCGCCATGATAGCCCCCGTATTGCCTGCGGAGACGAAAAGGTCCGCTTCTCCGGTCTTCAGCATGGTGATCCCTTTCACCATGGAGGAATCCTGTTTTGTTCTTACCGCTTTAACCGGGGCGTCTTCGCTGCTGATGACCTCGCTTGCGTGCACCACCGAAATATTCCATCTTTTGTGCTTGTACTTATCCAGTTCACTGTTTATCCGGGCTTCATCACCCACGATTATGATCTGGTGTGCCGTCAGGTCCGCCGCATCCAACGCGCCCTTGACGATTTCGGCAGGCGCGTTGTCGCCGCCCATACCATCCACAGCTATTTTCATGGGATATACCTCCTCAGTATATTCGTCATTCGTTATCCTTCCGAACAGTCATGATCCGGGGCCGCAGCCGCCGTTTCTGTAGCGGGAGAATGGCGCCGCTGTTTATTTTGCCAAAACAGCCCAATTATCATGTATCTTAAAATATAACACATTATACCTGTAAATGCAATTCTTACCCAAGAACCGGAAAAGCATGGAAAAGCATGCCCATTTTCAGGCATGCTTCCATTTCTCTTTATCGATGCGATTTATATCGCTTGTGGCCGATCTGCTTTTCGTGCTTGTGGCCGATCTGCTTTTCGTGCTTGCGGCCGATCTGCTTTTCGTGACTTAAATACCAAACATAAGGAAGGCTCCGCCCAATAT
>DATMXY010000332.1:0-10747 GCA_035561275.1 Anaerovoracaceae bacterium
GCTTAAAGGAAGTAAAGAGAAAAGAAGCGGCCGACGGCTCTTTTATCATCGTTTACGTCGCCAATGAACTTGCGGAGCATCAGGTTGAACTTACCTGGCTCCGGGATAAAAAGGAGCCGTATAATCTCGGCGATAACGAAATTCATATCGCCTTTAGGACTGACGATTATGACGCGGCTTATGCAAAGCATAAGGAAATGGGCTGCATCTGCTATGAAAACCCGGGCATGGGCATTTATTTCATCGCAGATCCAGACGGTTACTGGCTCGAGGTCATACCTGCCAGATAAGAGATCATACCAACCAGATAAAAAGACAGGTACACTGCAGTGCCTGTTTTTTTGTATTGTCATTTGTATTGTCAAATGTCGGGAAGCTTTCTCAGTCCTTTGATGAGGTGCTGCTCAATATAAATATACTAAACCTCACTGGAGATCCGGCCGCTTAAGAAGAAGCGGGAGACCGGCGCGCCGTCAATAAAAAAACTCCTGCCGTATCCTGACAGGAGCCGATATTTTGATATTCAAGTCGTTGAAGGGCTGATGCCGTCGTTCAAATCAAACATCAATAAAAATTCCTATAGCGCCCATTCTCTGAGCCCACTCGGCTTGAAGAGAATATGCCCATTCAAGCGCAGCCGGAATGTGGTGACGTAAAGATTGTTGTGGGCTTTTTCATAATCATGCCTGCATGCTCTTCTCCAAATCACGGGAAGTCCGTTTAAATCCCCGCAGCGATTCGGGCCAGAAAATGCATGAGATAGGGAAAAACCGATACCGCCATCAGCATGCGCAATACCTGAAGGATAATCACATCGGCGCTTTGCACCCCGATATCCGCCGAGATAAGGGCCATGTCGCTGGCTCCCGCCGGGCTGTTAGCGAGCATCCCCTGTTTGAGGGTAAGTCCAAAGAAGCGGTGCAGCATCCGGCCGCTTAAATAACTGTTAAGCAGATATCCCGCCAGCATAATAAGAATCGGTACCGCCAGCTGCCTCAGGTCAAGAAGGTCGCGGTATGTCACCGAGTAGCCGACATAACACCCCGCCAAAAGCTGCCCGCACCGGCGGACCCATCTGGGCAGATGAACGGGCACGCGCATCAGCTTCAGTCCCAGGATCCCCAGCATGGAAAGGAGCATTCCCCCCGAAGGGATAGGGGATATCACCCCCACGGCACCACATACGACAGCGCAGGCCGCCGCTGTAAAAAAGGGCTTATGCCGGCTCAGGAAATCCTGGACGGACTTTTTCTCCTTTGAAGGCTCCGTTTTAGCAGCAGGCGGAGAAGCTGTTTCAGCAGCGGCCTCCGGCAAGGGCCTCTGCATTCGATCGACCCAGAGGATAAAAGTGGGGAAGAACCCCACCCCAACGACCATGCGGGCAAACTGCATAACGGCCACACTGGTAGCGTCGGCCCCCATATCTTGGGCGATCAGGGGTAACACGCCGACCCCTCCGGGAACCGCGCACAAAAGAGAGGTAAGTAAATTCAAATCTGTCAGCTTGTAAATGACGAAGCCCACCAGCAGGTTAAGCACCAGCATCGCCGTCATCATCGCAGCGAATGGTTTGTAGATATGGCGGAGCCGGATAAGATCTTCCCGCTCCACCGAACACCCGACAAAGGCCCCTGCCGTAATTTTGGCGGCCTGTTGGGCCATGTCGGGCATATAGGCGTGTCCGGCGAAAATATTGAGGATGGCCGCCCCCACAATGGCGCCCACCATCATCCCCCCGGGAACCTTTAACTTAAAAAAAACGGCTCCGATCACAAACCCCGCGGCAAGCGTTAATAAAAACTCCATATTGCTCCGCCACCTCCGCTTCAAAGTTCAGGGAAGCAGACGTTCAGGCCAACTTCCCGTGTTTTTTGAAATAGTTAATGAGGCCGCCCTCACTGATGATATTCATCATCATCTCAGGAAAAGGCGGGAAGGTATATTCCGTTCCGTCTTCCACCCTCACGATACCCATCCCGGTATCCACCTGAACGAGGCCGCCCTCCTCCGCCCGGATGTTACAGCTGATTGGCAGCAGCCCCTTATTGATGCAGGCGCGGTAGAAGCTTCTTGAAAAGGATTTCGCCACCACACAGCGGATTCCCGCCTCCAGCAGGAGAAGCATCCCATATTCCCGGGAAGAGCCGCAGCCGAAGTTTTCTCCCGCCACCAGAATATCCCCCGCCCCTAGTAAGGGCCCCAAATCGGGACGGCAGTTGTGGAACAGATAGGGTTTGAGTTCCGGCACACTGAGCCCCTGACGGATAAATTCCTTGCTGATAATATGATCGCCGCTGATATTATCTCCCAGCAATCTGGCACGACCCTCCAGCAACATTACGCGTCACCCCCTGCGGTGATATAGCCGGCCAGCGCCGTATAAGCGGCCACTACCGGAGACGAGATATAGATTTTTCCCTTGCGGCTTCCCATGCGTCCCGGCATGTTGCGGTTGGCGGTGGCCAGCACGACATCGCCGTCGCCAATAAGCCCCCCTTGAAGCCCCGCGCAGGGGCCGCATCCCGGAGGAAGCACCATGACCCCCGCAGCGGTCAGCGTTCCGTATATGCCTGTACGCTCCATTTCCAGAGCGATCTCGCGGGAAGCGGGCGCCGCGACGAAGCGAACGCCGTCGCGGATTTGCCTGCCCTTCAGAATTTCAGCTGCCTGGGCAAAATCCTCCAGCCGGCCATTCGTGCAGCCGCCAACCACAACCTGGTTGACCGCGATGCGTCCCAGCGAATCCACCGGCACAACATTGTCAATTTCGGGAGGAAGCGCCACCAACGGCTTCATGGCCGACGTATCGATGGTTATGGCGCGGGAGTACCGCGCCTCGCCGTCTTTCGCGGCGGGAAAATAATCCCCGATGCCCCGGTTCGAAAGCCACTGCTCCAGCGTGCTGTCATAGGGCATGATGGCGCCCTTGGCTCCGGCCTCGACACCCATATTGCAGATAGCGGCCCTGCCGTCGACGGAAAGATAGCCCAAAGCGTCGCCGCCAAATTCCAGACACTGATAGACAGCGCCGGATTGGGTCAGTTCCCGCACCATAGCCAGTGCCATATCCTTACCCGTGATACCGGGAGCCGGTTTGCCGGTAAATTCGATGTAAATGCTTTCCGGTACGCGGAGCCAGCAATGATCGTCCGCCAAAATCACTGCTTCATCCGCCGCGCTCACTCCGGCGCTGAACGCGTTCAGCACACCGTAATGGCAGCAATGGGAATCGGTTCCCAGTACAATGGCCCCCGGTCTTACCCGGCCCGATTCCACCATCCGCTGGTGGCAGATGCCCTGCCCCTCCTCCACCAGTTCAAGGCCGTAGAGCTTGGCAAAAGCGCGTATTTTATTGTGGTCGTTCGCCGCCGTGGCGGAAGGCGCCGGGGAGAGATGATCCAAGGTCATCATATGCCGCCGGGGAGATTTTACAGCGGCGTAATTCCCTAACGTCCCGAAAGCGTCAATGAGAGGCGGTCCGTTAACGTCCTGAATGACGCTGGCGTCCACCTCCGCGATCACCAGTTCGCCCGCGTGAACCTCTTGGCCCAGTTTTAGGCTGAATAGATTTTCCACTGCCGTTCCCATTTTGTTTCCTTTCTATATGTTGCTTCTCCCAGAGCCGCTTCGGTTCGCTTCAGCGGGACGGCCCAGGGAGAAGCAAGATTGAGGAGGAGAGATGATTATCACAGCGTTAAATCGCAGGCTGCCTGCGCGGCCTGCTGAATGGCGTCCAGCGCAAGGCCCGTTCCGCTCGCGTCGCCAATAACGATCACCTGAGTACCCGGAATAGCCTTTGCAATCTCCGCCAGGCTATTGACCGATCTCCTTCCGGCGGCCACAACCAGAGCGTCAAAACCAGTGAGCGTTTCCTCGCCGTCCGGAGAGGATATCACGACTTCCGGAAGAGCAATCCGCTCAACCCGCCGTTCCAACTTGTAACTGATAGGCAAACTGCTCATCCGCTTGAGCATGAAGTGGCGGCGGGCGGAATTGAGCGTAGTGGCAAGCTCGGGGATCACATCGATGATCGTGACCTCCTTGCCCTGCGTAGCCAGATAATCGGCAGTCTCACAGCCGATCAGGCCGCCGCCAAGCAAGGCCACCTTGCCGCCGGGAACCTGGGCGCCATTCAGCACGTCATCGCAGATAAACACCCTGCTGCCGTCAATGCCGGGAATCGGCGGAACGACAGGCCTGCTGCCGGTGGCAATCACCGCCACATCGGGTTTGAGTTCTTTCAGAAGCTCCGGAGTCATCTCGGTATTGTAGTGAATGGGGACCCCATAATTTTCCAGGCTTTTCAACCGGCAGTCAATAATGCTTTTCATGTTGCCTTTGCGCGGCACTCCTGCAGAGAGACGCACAAGTCCGCCGGCTACCGACGATTTTTCATAGATTTCCGGCGAGAGTCCGCGGCGGGCCAGATCGAGGGCCATCTCCAGACCGGCCGGGCCCGCTCCCACGATGACTACCTTTTTCAACTTGGCGTCTTCGGGGAAAGGCGTGAGCAGGCGTTGCGTTTCAAAGCCAAGAAAAGGATTCTGCATACAGATGATCGTTTTACGTACTTTGGAATCCTTGCAGCCCTGGTTACAGCCTACGCAACGGCAGACAGGCTCTTTATTGATGCCCAGATACTTGTTGACAAGTTCCGGGTCGGCCAGGTGAGAGCGCGCCATAGAGATCATATCGGCCTTGCCGCTCTCCACGATATTCACCGCCTGCTCAATATCCACAATACGGTTGACCGCGATGACCGGAATATTCACCGCCCGGCGAATCGTGGCCGCGTTCTCCACATTAAAGCAGTCGTCAACATCCATAGGGGCGGAGATATAGCCGCCTGATTTCGGCATACCGATGGAGACATGAATCGCGTCGGCCCCTGCTTTTTCCAGCAGCTTCGCGATTTCAACCGACTCCTCGATGGTGCGTCCTCCTTCTACCGCCTCCGTACCGGATATGCGGAAGACCACAGGGAAGCCGACGCCGCATGCCTGCTTGATGGCCTTTACGATCCGGACCGGGAACTCTGCCCTTTTTTCAATGCTTCCACCGTACTGGTCGGTGCGTTCGTTGTACAGGGCGGAGAGAAACAGGGCGATTTCGTGGGCATGAGCGCCGTGGATATCCACTCCGTCCACACCCGCCTTTTGGGCGCGCGCGGCGCAGGCGGCGTATTTACCGATGAGATCTTCGATATCCTCTTCGGCGAAATCCACAGGGAGTTCCACTTTTTCGCCCCGCCCGGCCTGGTGTTTAGCGGGGTGAATCTGACAAAACAGCTTGGCGCCGTACTGATGCACGGTATCGGCCAGCAGTTTCCAATCCGGTATATCGGAATCTTCCGAGAGCGCGGGGCGTCCCTTGCCTCGCTTTCCGTGAGAACTGCCGGGGATGATAAGCAATCCCGCCCCTCCGGCCGCCCTCCGGCGCACATACTCCAGCATGACGTCGGTGACATGGCCGTCGGCGTCGCAGAAATGCACGCACATCGAGGGCATAACCACCCGGTTTTTGATTTCACAATTTCCAAGTTTTATGGGAGTGAACAGCTTTTTCTGTTCCATTATATACCTCTCTCTTTTCTATTCACATTCAAATCAACTTGTTTGATTTGATTAGCCATGTGCGATTCGCCTGCGGTGAATACTCGCACGGCACTCAAACCGTAGGCGTCAGTCGGGGATTGTGGACTGACGCCGTCGTTCAAAACCTGCCGTCTCTGGCGTTAACAGAGACGGCAGATTCCGGTTTGTGGAAGGAGTGGCCGCCGCCGGCGATTAACCCGCGGCCTCCTCTTTCTTTCTCTGGCTAAAGGTCTTATAAAGCGACCAGACCAGCATTACAACGCAAAGCGCCATCATGACGCCGCTGATCGGCCTTGTGAAAAACGTGGTCCAGTCCCCCATGGAGAGGGCCAGCGCGCGCCTCATGTTGCGCTCCACGATCGTGCCCAGCACCACGCCCAGCACCATCGGGGCTACGGGAATTTTGCAGCGTTTCATCAGGAATCCGATAACGCCAAGCACAATCACGATGTAGACATTGAAAATATCCCGCTCCACCGCGTAGGTGCCGGTGAGCACGATGGCGATGATCGCCACGTTAAGCATTTGCTGCGGCAGTTTGATGACATTGACAAACAGGCGCGTGTACAGCATCCCGAACAGCCACATAAAAAACGTCGCGATCGGTACGGCGACAAAAACACCGTACGGAACCTCCGGCTGGCTAATGAACAGAGCGGGGCCCGGGTGAATCCCGTGGATCATCAGTGCGCCCAGCATAACCGCCGTGGAGCCGGAACCGGGGATGCCGAGGCCCAGCATGGGAATGAGCGCGCCGCCCGTGCAGCCGTTGTTGGCGGACTCCGACGCCGCGACGCCCTTCAGACATCCCTTGCCGTATTCTTCGGGATGCTTGGACATCTGCTTGCTTTGATTGTACGCGAGATAACTGGAGACGGTGGCTCCGGCGCCCGGCAACGCGCCGATAGCCGTGCCCAGAAAGCCCGCCCAAATACTCGTAGGGGCAATCTGTTTCCACTCGTCCTTCGTCAGCCACTTCATTTTAACCTTTTCTTTGATGTCGTCCATTCTGAACGGGTCGTAGAAGTCATTGACCATCATGCTCATGGCGAAGAGGCCCATCATGACGGGTACGACGTCGATCCCCGCTCCCAGGTCCAGGCTGCCGAAGGAGAAGCGCGGCGTCCCTAGGAATTCATCCATGCCGATCGTGGAGACCAGCAGCCCTAACGCGCCCGACAGAAACGCCTTGGGGATATTGTCCTCGGTGAGGCCCGCGATCATTGTCAGGCCCAGCATGCCCACGGCGAAATATTCGGCGGGGCCGAACTTCAGCGCCGCCATCGCGACGGGAAGCGCCACCAGAATCAGGACAATCGCGCAGATGACGTTTCCGATGACGCTGGAATACAGCGAGACCGAGAGCGCCAGACCTGCCTGCCCCTTTTGCCGCAGCGGGTAGCCGTCAATCAAAGTGGCGCCCGCGGCCGGCGTGCCGGGCGTGCCGATGAGGATAGCCGGGATCGCCCCGCCGTACTCCACGCCCACGTAAATTCCTACCAGCATCATGATCGCTTGCGCGGGGCCCATGCCGTATGTAAACGGCAGCATCAGCGCGCAGGTGATGGAGGAGTTGATGCCGGGCATCGCGCCGCCCAGAATGCCCACGGCCACGCCGATCATGATGAACACAAACGACCACGGGGTAAATGTGGTGCTTAAGCCTACTAGCATACCTTCCATAAAATCCATTACGTTACCCCCCTCTTATATCAGAAGACCGTTCGGCATTTTGATGCCGAGAACGATATCGAATATTAAGTACAGCGCGGCCACGACGGCCACGGGGACCACCACCAGGCGCCTGACGCCCCGCTCGTGCTGGATGAACATCAGCCCGCTCACCAACAGCAGCGTGCTGACAACATACCCGAGGGGCTCCATCACCAGTGAGTAAATAATGAGGCTCGCGACCATCAGCAGCGGCTCCTTGGGTTTGCCACGCAGCGGCTTTTTTTGGGAACCTTTCTCGACCGCGGCCTCCGTCTTTTTTTTCTTTTGTTTCAGGAAATACTGTATACCGATTAGAATTCCGCAAATGATGATCACTACGGCGAGCAAACGCGGAAACCCGCCGCCGCCCACGGGATCATAGGTGAAAATATCATAGCTACCCGAAATCGCGTAGACCGCGACTCCTAAAACAATGCAGATTATAGATGTGATAAGATCCATACCGCCAATACCTTGACAACCGCCAAAGTACCGGTCTCACCTCCCTTTCGTTGATCAGACATTGCCCGCAATATGCTGTTCTTTGTCTCTCTCCCCGCCTTGGGCGGAGAGAGGAGACAAAGCAGAACATGATTGGACCGGACTCTTCTGTATTATCCGATGATATACCGTTTTACAGTCCCGGGGCTGCGAGTCCCATCTGTTTGTAAACATCCAGGGTCATATCATAGGACGCCTTGATAATCGCGATCGCTTCGTCGCCGATCGCGAATTTGTGGGTGATATAGTTGGCTCCGAGGTAATCTTTCTGCCAGCCCGGATCGGCGTCGAGCTTGGTGAAAGCGTCCTGATAGAAGGTGAGGGCTTCCTCCGGCATATCCGGGGGCGCCGCGACAGCGCGCGGCACTTCGTACACCAAGTCATAGCCGGCCTCTTTGAAGGTGGGGATATCGGGCGCCGCTTTGGAGCGCTCATCACCCATAACCGCGATGATCTTCATCAGCCCGCCCTCGACGGAGCCCATCACTTCGCCGAAATTCTGCCAGGAAAGGTCGACCTGCTTGCCCATGACTGCCGCGAGGCCGTCGCCGCCGCCCTCAAAAGGAACTTGCGTCATTTCGATGCCGGCCGCATCCTCAAACATGACGGAGGCGATGGAACCGGACGAGCCCGCACTGCCGATCATAATACTGATCCCCTTCGGATCGGCCTTACAGGCGTCAACTACGTCCTGCAGCGTGTTGAACGGGGAATCGGCCGCCGTGCACAGGATCATGGGATCGCTGCCGATAACGGCCAGGATGGTGTAGCCCGTGTAGTCCGTTTTGATATTGCCGGTAATCGGCGCCGTAAAGAAGTTGGAGTTGATCGTCTGCCACACATAGGGGCTGCCGGCCGCTTTCAGCGTTTCATTGAAGCTGTTGACGCCGCCGGCGCCGGTGATGTTCTCCACGACGATGGGCTTCGTGATGATGTTCAAGGTGGTCATTTTTTCCGCGATGGCCCGCGCCATCAGGTCGCTTCCTCCGCCAGCTCCGGACTGGACATTGAACTGGATGTTTTCAGCGGGTTCCCAACCGGTCGACGCACTGGTGTCTGCGGTTTTGGAGCAGGCCGTTGACGCAAGGACTAGACATAGAACTACCAGCAGGACAATTAGTTTCTTAACCATAAACATTTTCCTCCTTTTCAATACTAAAAAATTAATACCGATTTTTACTGCGCATCTAGCCTCGGTTGACAAGGAACCACACGCCTGGAGCAGCGAAATTTGAGCGCTAACTGCGTTCTCGTCCTAGCGTTACATCCAGTAGCGCGTCGTCCTGCGGCCTTGTTATCCCTCAAATTTCATCTGCCCAGGTCCAAACAGTCAGCAGATAGAGTTTGCAGAGAGCAAATTTGCTCAATGACGAGGCAAACGCTTGAGGCATAGCGGTTCCTATGGTGATAAGCGGCTAACAAAGTCAGTGGGCAAATTTGCCTTTGCAAACCGTGTGGTTCTTTGTCAACCGAGGCTATGTATAGCTTCTCACACTATTTCCCGAGTGGAGCGCATTGTTCCTCAAGCTGTTTTTTTATGAGGTCGACGCAACGGATCGTATTGAAAATTCCACAGG
Source organism: Anaerovoracaceae bacterium (assembly GCA_035561275.1). Classification (GTDB taxonomy): domain Bacteria; phylum Bacillota; class Clostridia; order Peptostreptococcales; family Anaerovoracaceae; genus Anoxybacterium. The sequence continues at coordinate 9,386 of DATMXY010000332.1, forward strand.
TACAAGGCCTGGCGATGATATCGGCCCCTGCCTCCGGAGTGAGCTTTCCAGCCTTGACTTGTTCAAAGACGCTTTCAACCAGGGGGGAACCGATCAGGGAATGGCCGCACATAGTAATGATTTTGAGGGTTTCGTCCTTGGGAAGCTTGGATTTTTTTCCATATATACCCAAAGATAAGGTTGCGGTGTGGGGCTTGAGACCCACGCTATGAGCGATGTCCACCACCCCGTCGATCAGGCCGCTGACCACAATGGAGATGCCCAAGTCCGCGTCGCGGAGTTTACGCAGCACGCCGGCCACAGCTTTCGATTTTGCAAAATTGATGATGATACCGTAAGAATTGTCCAGGGTGCCCCGATACTCTTCCGCGTTCAGACCGTTCACATAGCTTTTCCCGCCGTGACTGGAGCCCAAATTGACAAACTCCTCGGAAAGATAAATATCCAGGATTTTGCGCAGCTTGTCGCCTGGGTGGTCGCGGTTTACCCCCTTGGCACATCTGGCATACATGCAAAAGTCGTTTTTCAGATCTTCCCTTGTGCCGTAGCGATGCAGTGAATGACTCATAGTATCCAGCCTCCTTTAGTCGATTAAGGGACGTCCAAGCCCCACGTTGATTTTGGCGTTAGGGCGCACGGAAATGCCCATTGCCTCCAACTTTTTGATTACCGGAAGGCTGGCGTCGCTTTCAAAGCGGGTGACAAGCCCCACCGAGACCACCGTATCCACATGGTCCAGCATGGGGAGCACCGAGCCGAGGATGTCCTCCAGTTCCTCCTCTTTGATATTCAGCTCCAGAATGCAGGAAAGGACCTTTTCGTTCACGTATTCCGGCTTAAAGCGCCCGGAACCGTCCTCCGCGAGCAGGCCATAGAGGGGATTATCCTCGATGATGGGAATATCCTTCGTCCGCATGGCTATCGTCACTTTTTCCACCTCAGTGAGCCTTGCACCTGTGCAGGGGCGGCCGAACTCCAGCAGAAGCCCGTATTCTCCCCGGCTGAATTTTCCGGTGACGTCGTTGGTCTTCGCTTCCTCGGTGCCGCGGCCCCAGGCTTTCAAGTTGGGATGCTGCACTCCGGGGTCGCTGAACTGCATGCGGACCGCGCGCGGATATTGAAAATTTTCCGGCGGCATAAAAATGGCTTGCGTAGGACACGCATTCGATCTCAGACAAACTCCGCAATCTACGCATTCCTCTTCCTCAATCGCGTAAGCCCCACGATCCGGCTCCTGGTTTATGCAATTCAACATGCAATACTTGACGCATTGCCCGCATCCTATGCATTTTGACTGATCAATCCTCATGGCATCTCACTCCTAAAATGATTAAATGATTGTTTTGTTAACAGTGTCTTAAC
>DATMXY010000333.1:0-10943 GCA_035561275.1 Anaerovoracaceae bacterium
TTATTTTATAAGGCGGCCGACGTTCTTGAAGGGATTGGTTCAGCCGGAACAAATTTTCCTTTTTTACCGTCAAAATGGAGGTAAATGTAGAATTTGGAATGACATTGTCGGAAAAATGTAGTACTATTGAATCGGCCGGTAAAAAATACAACGGATTTGGTAAGAGATAGGCTAAGGGATGGGATTATGAGTGAGAAAAAGAGTTTTAAGATTGGTTCAAAGGTAACGCTGGCAATTGCCGCGCTGGTGATCGCAGTAATCTGCGTTATTCCTTGGGGAACCGCGTCGGCGCTCCCGGCGCCGGGCGTAAGCGTAACCATTGACGGGGAACCTGTGGTATTTCAAAGTGGATACGGAAAGCCTTTTATCGATTCAAACAGCAGGACTTTGGTGCCGGTACGCGGCGCGCTGGAAGCCTTTGGGGCGGTGGTTATCTGGGACCCTGAAGTCAGGACGGCCATCGTTCAAAAGGACGAAGTCGTAGTGCAGGTGCCGGTGGGACAGGCCTATATTATTGTAAATGGAGTACCGGTGGCAAATGACACCACCGCGGTGATCGTGGACAATCTTACATATCTGCCGATCAAGGCTGTATTTCAAGCCTTTGGAGCAGGCGTTTCATGGGATGGCGACAGCAGGACCGTCGTTGTAAGAACGGACGGGACCGTATCGGACAACCTTGCTTCGGGCAGCCCTGCCGGACCCGGCCGGGGCGGAAGCGAGCCGCGCAGCGATGAGTTTGACGCCATGTGGATCTCCTACCTTGAGTATATGGAAATGCCCAAGGATGAAGCCGGATTTAAGGCTGCTGTGGACGGAATGTTCGACCGCTGCGTGGATCTGGGTATGAACGCCGTTATCGTTCACGTTCGTTCCCATTGCGATGCGATGTATCCTTCCCAATACTATCCCTGGTCTGTTTTCGCCGGGGGAGCGCAGGGCGCTGACCCGGGATATGATCCGCTTGAATACATGGTTTCGGCAGCCCACGACAGAGGGCTTGAATTCCACGCCTGGCTGAATCCCTACAGGGTGACGGGGTACGGCAGCTATTGGAGCCAAACGTCGGCAGGCAATCCGGCAAGAGTCTGGCTTTCCGACAGCGATCCTTCCAATGACAGGTGGGCGCTCTTACAGAAAGGGGAATATTATCTGAATCCGTCGGTTCCGCAGGTCAGGCAAATGGTGGTGGACGGCGTTAAGGAAATCGTTTCAAATTACGACGTGGACGGCGTTCATTTCGACGATTACTTTTATCCTGCCCTGAATGACGGCGATGCTTCTCTGTGTTTTGACAAACCTGAATATGACGCTTCGGGAAGTACCCTGAGCATTGCGGACTGGCGCCGCAATAATGTGAATATGATGGTTAAGGATGTCTATGCGGCGATAAAGGACATCGATCCGGATATCGTATTCGGAATCAGCCCTGCGGGTAATGTGGATAATTTGCGCAGGAATGACACAACTTTTGCGGATATCGACACATGGCTGTCAAATCCGGGATATGTGGATTACATAATGCCGCAGCTTTACTGGGGCTTTGAGAGAAAAGATTCTTCCGGAAATATCGCAGCCTACGCCTATGAAAACAATTTAAACACATGGATCAACCTTGCGGCACGAGGAAACGTTCAATTATATATCGGCCTGAATATGGCCAATGCGGGGACCAGTGTTTCCGATAACAATTCAGTTTCGGAATGGCTGCGTTACGACGATATCATCGCAAGACAGGTGCTGGCGGCCAGAGCGACCGGAAAAGTCGGCGGTTTTGCATTTTTTAGATATGCGATATTTGATAAGAGCGAGGCACAGAAAGAAGTTTTCAATTTGAGAGAAATATTGTAATTTTCTTGTTAATATAATTATTGCAGAAAACAGTGTCGATGGAGCGGCATCCAGCATTTGGATCCGAGTTTGAAAACGGTATGAATGAAGAAGGGGGAAAGGGTGGTTTATGGGCAGAGCGGGTGGAGCAGGCGGCGGTCATATTGGCGGTGGAGGCGGAGGCCGTGTCGGCGGAGGCCATTCATTTGGCGGAGGACATTCCGGAGGGGGAAGAAGCTCGTTCGGCGGCGGGAGGAACAGTTCAGGCTCATCCGGTGGAAGCGGTTTCGGGAGCTCCTTTGGAAGCAAACCAAGCGGGGGAAGTTCTTTCGGGGGAGGCGGCTTCCATTTTGGCCGCAGACCGTCTGAGCGGCATAACACAACGGTAATCATTAATAATGTTGAGTATGACGATTCCTCAAACGACGGAGGCTATTCCGGCAATTCTTACGGAGGCGGTTCTTCCACACCGGGATGCATAAAAGGCTGTTTGATCGCAATTCTCGTAGTACAGGGTATTTCTCGAAAAGAAGACCAAGGTCGAGATCGCGGGAGCAAAGTTAAATACGGCGTATGTTGCGGCTCACGAAAATGCGGTCAAGATGCGGCAAATGCACGATAAGCTGACGTCCGATATCGAAGAACTGGATTCCCGAAGAGAAGCGATCAAAGCAAAAGTTTCGGTGGCAAAGACACAGGAAAGAATCAATAAATTTACGTCCGGCATTGACAAGGTTCAGAGTACGATGGGCGCTTTCGACCGTATGGAAGAAAAAGCGGATGATATGCTGGATCGGGCGAATGCAATGGCGGAATTGAATACGGAGCCTGTAGACGAAGCAAAAGCATTGGAAGATAAGTACTCAACAGACGGGGTGGATCTGGATGCCGAGCTCGCAAAATTAAAAGGTGAATTAGGGCTGTAGCAAATTTTCCTTTGAAAATGACAATTGGCTATGAGTTGTACCGGTCTTGAGAACCGGCGTTAAAGATCAAGATGTGTGGATAGAAATCTCGGTTTCTTCATCCACACTTTTTTTATCTATTAAGAAATATCGTCCAAAATAAGGAATAAAAATGGAGACCTAAAAAGGCCTCCGAGATAAAAAGTGCATGACAAAGCAGAACCTGATTACCAAGGAATATCTTCATCCACAGGATCTTTGGGTAAATCGTCGATGAGATGAATGATTTCGTCAGGTTCCCCAGAATCAAACTCTTCATCATAAAAGTCGTCGAACTCGTGAAGAAAATAGTCCATATCAAGGATAGAATCATCAGACATCGCTTTGATTTCTGATTTTGAATAGCCATCAGGGGGACTGGCCATATATTTTATACGTAATTTTTCGGCGGTGATTCGGTTGTATTCAGATTTTTTCATATAAATATGCTTGGTCATTTTATGCACCTCCAATGCCATCATTATACACATCATGGGGGAATAAAAGCAAGATTGCCTGGCCGGAATACGCCGAGAAATTCCATATAGTTGCCACAGTAGCATTTGGTAGGATCATAGCCAAAGGATAATTCGATGCGGAAAGCCCACTTGCTGCATAAGCGGCGGGTTTTCACTACATTCCTTGATAGAAAGGGGACCAGCTTGTCAGAGAAATGATGTTTTTTCGCATAAAGGCCGTAATAGCGGAGGGTGTTGAAATACTTTTCGTGAATATGAATGATCAGCCTTCCGATGAATTCAAAGGCAGGAATGGTCTCATCGCGGCGTTGTCCATCTTCATGGCGCCGATACCAGAAAGAGACGGTTTGCCCATCGTAATCCGTAATGCGCGACTGTGCCATAGCAGGTCTGCCGATATACCTTGTGATGTAATTTGCGACAGTTTTGGGAGAGTTAAAGTCAGACCTGGGGGCATGGACATAGAAACCGTCCTTGTTGTTGGAATACATTGCATTTTTTAAAGGCTTGAACCTGTCTTTTCCAAAGACTTCTTCAAGCAGATGCAGAAGGGTGGTCTGCCATTTCTTCCTCAGCATAACATAGGGGAAGAAGTTGAAGGACTTCCATGAGGTAAGGTTGCCGCAGGCGCCTTCGGATACAATCATATGGATATGAGGGTTCCACTTGAGGTCACGTCCAAAAGTATGAAGGGAACAGACGATGCCTGGGTTAAAGGATTCTTTGCGGTTGAGGGAGAACATCCAGTCTGTGATCGTCTGGGCAGCAGCTTTGAAAAGAAGATCCAGAAGGGTACGGTCCTTTCTGAAAAGCTCACGGAGTTCCTGCGGGATGGTGAAGACAATGTGCCTGTGGCGGCAGTTGATCAATTTTGCGGCAATGGAATCAGCGCGGTCTGCCTGATAGGCAGTGCCGCAGGTATTGCAGAAGCGGGACTTACAGCGGAAAGGCACATAGTGGAAGTGATCGCAGTGATGGCAGTAATAGAGACCATAGCCCTTTTTAAAATCACCGCAATTCAGCATTTTCTCAACTTCGTTCTTAACAATAGGCCGAATACCCGGATTGGCTGAAAGAAAAGAGGGCCAGTGATCCTGAAAAATTTGCTTGATGGTAAATTTCGAACTCAAAAGCATCACCAAGTAAATTTTAAAAGATAGACAACTATGACGCAACAAAAAAGTTCGACGTAGTATTAAATTCCGCGTCGCACCAGCGTGGCGTCAGCCACTTTTTTTATCCAATGCTTGTCACCCGGCAGGAAATACCGTGAAGAGCGTTTTTTAAGGAGATTGAAATGGAAATCACAAACTGCAGAATCAGAGGAAGAGAAGGCCTTTGGGACGTTTGCTGTAAAGACGGGAAATTCCAGTCCATAACAGTACATGAACCCCAGGCGGAAAAAGCGGGGACTTATGACGCGAAAGGTTGTCTGATGATGCCCCCTTTTGTGGAGCCCCATATTCATCTGGACTGCGTAATGACAGCGGGTATTCCTCACTACAATATGTCGGGGACTCTTTTCGAGGGAATCAGCACCTGGCAAGAATATAAGACCACCCAGCCTCTGCGGATACCGGAAATCAAAGACCGGGCAAGAGGCGCGCTCCGGCTGATGGCTGAATACGGCGTTCAGTTCGTCCGAACCCATGCCGACATTACGGAACCCTCACTGGCGGCCCTTCAGGCGCTGCTGGAACTGAGGGATGAGCTGAAAGGAAACATAGAACTGCAAATCGTGGCATTTCCCCAGAACGGCATCCGCTCCGTCCGGGACGGCAAGGATCTGATGATCCGTTCCATGGAAATGGGAGCGGATTGCGTCGGGGGGATTCCCCATTTTGAATTCTGCCGGGAATACGGAGTGGAATCGCTGAAGTTTATATTCGATCTGGCCGAGAAATACGACGCCATGGTTGATGTGCACTGTGATGAAATGGATGATGAGCAGTCCCGATACCTGGAAGTGCTGGCGACACTGGCCTGGGAGAGGAACTGGGGCCCCCGGACGGTAGCCGCCCATACCTGCGCCATGGGGTCCTACAACGACTCCTACTGTACAAAGCTGTTCCGTCTGCTGCAGGAATCGGAAATCAATTTCAATTCCTGCCCCACCGAGAGCATCCATCTGCAGGGCAGGACCGAGAGTTATCCGAAGCGTCGGGGTATTACAAGGATCAAGGAGCTTTCGGACGCGGGCATGAACATCGCGTTAGGACAGGATTCCATCGCGGACCCATGGTATCCCATCGGAGTGGGTGATCTGCTGCGGGTTCTGGAGATGGGCCTTCACGCGGGACATATGATGGGCTACAACGATCTGAGACGTTGTCTGGACTTTATTTCCCAAAACGGGGCAAAGAACCTGTGCCTGGAGCAGGACTACGGTATCGAAGAGGGACGCCCCGCAAGCTTTATCCTGCTGAACGGCAAGGATGATTATGAAATCATCCGGTTCCACAGCGCGGTTTTGTTATCTGTGCATAACGGAAAAATCATTTCTGAAAAAACTCCGGCTGTTGCCGCGGTTTATGATATCTGATTGAATAAATAAATCGAACAAGTCGATTTGTAAAGAAAGGAGATCGAAAAAATGAAGAAAAAAATACTTGCCCTGCTGCTTGCGGTCATGCTGATCGGTCTGAGCGCATGCGGAGCAGAAGAGGCGCCCGGGGAAGATACCGCCGGCTCCATTAAAATCGGACTGGTCTTCTCCCTGACAGGAGGGACTGCCATTTCCGAGGAATGTATGTACAATTCCGCAGTTCTTGCCATTGAACAGATCAACGCCAACGGAGGCGTCAACGGAAAACAGATCGAATACGTGGTAAAGGATTATGCCACCGATGCGGATACCGCCGTCAAGGTAGTCAAAGATCTGATTCTGCAGGACGAGGTTTCCGCCATTGTCGGCCTGTACACCTCTTCCTCCAGGGTCGCGGTGGAACCGGTGCTGGAAGAGTATCAGATCCCTCTCGTCTACCCGACGTTCTATGAGGGCGAGGTTCCCAATGACTATGTTGTCTATACCGGCTGCGTCCCGAATCAGCAGGGAGATCATTTCATTCCTTATCTGATGGAAAACGTATCAGCCAACTTCTTCCTCCTCGGTACGGACACCACCTATGCGTCCATCATCAACAAGCAGGCGGACGCGTTAATCGGCGCGTTGGGAGGCAATGTCATCGACCAGGAGCTGGTTCCGTCCGACACGACTGAGTTCTCCGACGTCATCGCGAAAATCAAAGAGCAAGGCGGCGATCAGGGCTGCGTGGTTTACTGCAACCTGAACGGCGACAGCGGCACCGCCTTCTACACCCAGTTTGCGGCTGCCGGATTATCCGACAACTACACCATCGCGTCCTTTATCATGGACGAATCCTTCTCAACAGCCCTCGGCGCTTCGGCAGTAGGAACCTATGCCTGTGTCAACTATTTCAATTCCATCGAGAGCGACGCGAATCAGGCATACCTTTCCGCATACGCGGAGAAATTCGGCGACGGCGCGGCGAAAGCCGTTACAGCCGTGGGCGAGTCCACTTATAATGCCGTTTATCTGCTTTCCGAATCCCTGAAAAAATGCGGAGACGATATCACGACAGAAAGCATTTTGGCGAATTTTGACGACTTGAGCTTCGACGCGCCTCAGGGTACCATCACAGTAGACCCGGAAACCCATCATATCTACTGCAAGGCCAGAGTCGGCCTCGTGGAGGAGGGCGGATCCATCCGGGTCGTTTATGAGAGTGACGACGTCATCAAGCCCGAACCCACGAAATAATTTTTTACAAGTAAAAGTACGGTCCGGCCTGGCGGAAAACTGCCCGGCCGGATTCTTCCGTAATTGAGAGTCTCTGCTCATTCGTTTAAAGAGGTGATTACCATGTCCCTGACTATGATCTCGCAGCTGCTGATTTCCGGCGTGTGCAGCTCTTTCATCCTTCTTTTGACCTCCCTGGGCCTCGTAATCATCCTGGGATATATGAAGGTCGTCAATCTGGCGCATACGGAGATGCTTATGGCCGGAGCTTACATCTGCTATTATACCTACTCTGTGGCCGGTCTGCCCTTTATCCTTTGCCTGCTCATCGCTTTCGGCGTATCTTTCCTCTTTGGAGCCGTCGTCGAACGCATCATTATCCGGCATTTTTACGGGAAGATGTCGGAAACCCTGCTCGCAACCTACGCCATATCGATCATTCTGAAGCAGCTTGCCTTGATCCTTTTCGGAAAGACATATAAACAGGTTGCCTATCCGATCACCAAGGTTTTCGATATCGGCCCGGTTTATATTGAAGGCTATAAGCTGGCATTGATCCTGATCTCTTTATCCGCTCTGGTCGGTACCCTGCTGTTCATTAACAAAACAAGAATCGGGAGGCAGATCCGTTCCACCACCCAGAACCGGACCATGACGGAGTGCCTTGGGATCGACACCCGAAAGGTGGATACCATCACCTTTTCTTACGGCATGGGGCTTGCCGGCCTTGCCGGAGCGGCTATCGCTCCGCTTTCTACCGTGACCTACTCCCTGGGTGAGAGCTGGCTGACAAACACCTTCATGAATGTAGTCATGGGCGGCGTCAGCTCCCTGTTCGGCACCCTTGCCTCCTCCTTCGTCATACAGGAGTCGATCTCCGTGATCAGCGGCCTGTTCGGAAGCGTTGCCGCACAGATCATCGTCCTGCTGGTTGTTGTCATGATTGTACGTTTGAAGCCCGAGGGACTCTTCACCTCAAAAGAAAGGAGATAAGGATATGCTGACAAAAATAAAAGGACTGCCGGTCAACCGGTATATCGACCTTGCCGTCCTGATTTTCCTTGCGACCTTCCCTTTTTATCAGAAGACCTATTGGATTTATATCATGTCCGGTATCATGGCTTATATCATCTTCGCCCTTTCTCTGGACTTGCTTTGGGGCTATACCGGGCTTATGAGCATGGGTCACAGCGTACTGTTCGGCGCCGGCGGCTATATGATCGGAATTTCCTGCGCCTGGCTGAAACAGGCGGACTGGATGGAAATAGAACGGCTGCCGTGGTTTCTTACCCTGCTGGGGAGCGAATGGGGCGCCTTTGTCATGGCGTTGCTGCTTCCCGCGGTGATCGCACTTTTCATCGGAATTTTTATGTTCTCCGGCAAGATACAAGGCGTGTTCTTTTCCCTGATCACCCTGGCCTTTGCCGGTATCGCCGAGCTTTTCGTCATCAACCAGAGTAAATTTACCCATGGAGACAGCGGAATCACAGTGACCTCCCGCACCATTGTCTCCCAAAGCGCGGATGCACGGCTCACGGATTTTCAATACTATTTCGTCGTTCTGGCTTTTCTGGTCGGAGCCTATCTGCTTTGTGTTCTTCTGATGCATTCCCGAACGGGCAAGGTACTTACTTCGATCCGCGAAAACGAAGCCCGGCTTACCTTTTTTGGATATAGACCGGCGGCGTTCAAGCTGTTTATATTTGTAGTCTCCGGAATCATGGCCGGACTTGCGGGGGCTTTGTATGTCCGTGTTCAAGGCAGTATCACCTATACCTCTGTCGGCATCGGTCTCTCTACCCTTGTGCTCGTATGGGTCGCGGTGGGAGGCCGCGGCAGTCTCACCGGGGCAATCGTCGGCACACTGATCCTGCAGGTGGCGGAGACCAGGCTCAATTCCATGTTCTCCGGTATCTCCGCCGACTTTGCCCAATACTGGAAACTGACTCTGGGCGTCATCATTCTGCTGATCGTCTTTCTCATTCCGCGAGGCATGATCGGCACACTGGTGGAAATGCAGCAGAAGCACAGAGACCGCGTCCGCAAGGAACGCATACTGGAAAAGGAGGGAACCCGCCGTGACTGATCAAAAAGTACTGCTTGAAGTCCGCGAGCTGTCGGCGGTATTTAACGGTTTTAAAGCGCTTACCCGCGTCAGCCTGAAGATCTATGAGGGGGAGCTGCGGGTCATCATCGGACCAAACGGCGCCGGAAAAACCACCTTCATGGATCTTGTCACCGGAAAGACCACGCCCACCTCCGGGAAGGTCTTGTTCGACGGAACGGATATCACCGGAAAATCCGCTTCGGAAATCGCAAGGAAATGCCGGATCGGACGAAAGTTCCAGGGGCCGAACGTCTTTGACAACATGACGGTGAAAGAAAATATTGAGATTGCCATGGAGGGCTTCACGGGGCTGGAAAGCTGCCTGTTCTTCCGCAGCAGTCCGAAATTCAGCAGGCGAGTGGGAGAGATCCTGACATCCATCGATCTGTACGACTACATGCATTTTATGGCAAGCGACCTGTCCCACGGTCAGAGACAATGGCTGGAAATCGGCATGGTCTTCGCCCAGAACCCGAGGCTGATCATCCTCGACGAGCCCACCGCGGGCATGACAGTGGATGAAACTTATAAAACCGGCGAGATGATCAAAAAGCTGAAAGGGGATCATACACTCATTGTTGTGGAGCACGACATGGATTTCGTACGCCAGGTGGCGGAATACGTAACGGTATTTAATTACGGGCAGCTCCTGGCCGAAGGACCTCTGGAGCAGGTACAGCAGGATCCTGAAGTCATTGCCGTTTATTTAAAGGAGGACTGATGTCTCATGATATTGCAGACGAATGATATAAACGTATTGTACGGAAAAAGCAGAGTGATCAACAATCTCTCCTTCGGCGTTGAGGCCGGAAGCCGGACCGCGATTCTCGGCAGAAACGGGGTAGGGAAGACAACGCTCCTGAAAAGCATTATGGGCATCCTGCCTCCTGCGTCAGGCTCCGTTTTATTCGACGGACAGAACATTACGAAGCTGAAAACCTTTAAAAGGTCCCTCGCGGGTCTCGGCTACGTTCCCCAGGGAAGAGAGATCATACCTTTGCTTACGGTGAATGAAAATCTTGAATTGGGCGCGCTGGGCCGTAAGAATTCAGATGTTCGGGCAAAGAAGGAAGCGGCCCTGAGCTATTTTCCCATGCTGAAAGACCACCTCAACCGCAACGGAGGCGTGCTCTCAGGCGGTCTGCAGCAGCAGCTGGCCCTTGCCAGATGCCTCATGGGCGATCCGAAGATCATGCTTCTGGATGAACCTACGGAGGGGATTCAGCCGAACATTGTTATTGAGATTGCTGAAATTCTAAAAAAAATCGCGGCCGAAACCGGTATTGCCATCGTGCTTGTTGAGCAGAATCTGAAATTTGCCCGCAGGCTGGCGGACAGCTTCCTGATCATGCAAAAGGGAACCATTGCCGCCAAGGGGGAAATGAGCAAACTTGACGACGACTTGATCCGAACCTATCTTTCGGTATGACATTTCGGCCAATCACTGCAATCCGTATTACACCGCCATCTGCCAAAAAACAGAAAACCCTGCATTGGAATGCAGGGTGATATCGTAACCTTATTTTTATTCTTTGTTTTCTGATTCTTCAGCTACTTCAGCTGCTTCTGTCTCCGCGATCTCTGACTCCGGTGATTCATCAGCCCTTCTCATTCTCTTTGGGAGAGTCTTTTTGGGAGCTTCCTGCTCCGGTTCCTCTACAGGCTCTTCTCTTCTGGACTTCCTGGAAGAAGAAGCGGGCTCGTCCGAATTAACCTTGGAAATTGCCCATCTCATGACTTCAAACTTTGTTTTGTCGGCGCCGACCTGGATGGTAAGCACATCGTCTTTCGTTTTGACGACCTTGCCGAGAATTCCTCCGATG
>DATMXY010000334.1:0-5861 GCA_035561275.1 Anaerovoracaceae bacterium
CCCGAACGGTTTATACCGTAGGACCTCATTGTCAAACTATGTTGAGATGGTATCACAAGCTGAGCAAATTGTCATTGTGTACACAGCACAATTATTTCCGCAAATTATCGGTCTTTGTGCAAGATGCTGAATTGATGGCACTTCAGCGCGGTCATCAGCTCGTAACGGTCCTCCGCGCTTCCCAGGTCCTTCCCCGTAAGCCCTGAAATCATTTTGATCCTGTAATTCATCGTATTTCTGTGGACATACATGAGCTCTGCCGTCTTTTTGGAATTGCAGTTTGTGTCCATAAAGCGGAGCAGCGTATCGTAAAGATTTGAATTGTGTTCCCTGTCATAGTCGAGCAGAGGCTTGAGAATGGACATAGAGTAGCTTTCCGCCACGCTGAAATCCTGGATTTCCATGAGAAGCTTAAAAATGCCGGAAATTCTGCTGAAGAAAATCACAGGCTCCCGCCTCGCCCGGATACTTTCTGTTTTTAACGCCCATATGGCGTGGATGTAGCTGCCCCGCAGAGCGGTGATACTCCCGACACAGCTGCCGACCCCGATCGTGCAGTCCAGTCCTAATTTTTCCCGAAACTCCGAGACAACTTTTCTGAACTTGTTTTCGTATTTCTGACTATTATCAGGAAGCTCGCTTTCACACAATCCTATGATGCGGTTGCCCTGAATGTAATATACATTTGTTCGCAGGATGCTCTGTACAAGATTTCCAAGGATATCCTCAATCTGACTGGCAAAGTTTGCATCCTCAATTTTTATCGCAAAGATAAAATTATACGCCCCCCACCTGTACCCGCTTGAAATGAATTCATCCTTTGCGTTTCCGGGGTATATCTCGTAACCGTTGAGGATGTCCATCAAAAGATTTCCGATATTTCGACGCCTGCTCCGGTCCCGGATGATCAGCTCGGCAATCGCCCTTGTAACCTGCGAGATAGGAATGGTGTAGGGCATCTCGATCAGAGGAATATTCAGTTCGTCGGCGGTACGTATCATTTTTCCCGGGATTTCCGTTATAAAATTTCCAACCAATACAATCACGGCAGACAATTTTTTCAGCGCGCATTCTCTGACGATCCCCGCCAGACTGTCTTCATCGCGCCTGATGCCGGGACCGTATAGTATCAGGATCTCCCTGCCCTGAACCCAGGGTGATATTTCGTTCTCCTGGCAGATATAAAGCCAGCTTACCGGGTTGGAAAGACCGTTTCTGCCGGCGCGAAGCTGAAAATTCCGGGCTATTTCAAGACTGAAAATATCCTCAACATTCACAAACATCTTCTTTACCTCCGCAAATTCGGTTTATTCTCGGTTTATTTCAGGATCGTTCCGCCTCCAACCACCGCGTCGCCCTGATAGAATACGGCTGCCTGCCCGGGCGTCACCGCCCTCTGGCGGTCCTGGAACTCCACGAGGACCTTCCCCTCTCCGGCAGCTGATATGATCGCAGGAACCTCCGTCTGCCTGTATCTCGTCTTAACGGTTACTTCCATAGGCTCTTTCAGCGCTTCGACGGAAATCAGATTGACATTTCCCGCCGTAAAACTGCGCGTGAATAAATCCTCATTTGCCCCCAGTGTCACCCTGTTGTTTGCACTGTCGATATGGACGACATACATTGGTTTTCCGAATGTCTTTCCCAGTCCCTTGCGCTGGCCTATAGTATAATGAATGATCCCGCGATGTTTGCCCAGGACGTTCCCTTCCCGGTCGACAAACTCGCCTTCGGAGGGATCGGCGCCCAGGGTTTTTTTCAGGAATCCCGCGTAATCGCCGTCCTTTACAAAGCAGATATCCTGGCTGTCGGGCTTGTTTGCGTTCACAAAGCCTTCCTTTTCTGCGATGGCCCGGATTTCAGCCTTTTTCAGGTTCCCCAGCGGGAACAGCGTCCTGGAAAGCGCCTCCTGAGTCATCATATATAAGACATAGCTCTGGTCCTTCGACTGGTCTAGTGCTTTTTTCAAAAGATATCTGCCCGAAACCGGATCCTTTTCGATCCTGGCGTAATGCCCTGTTGCGATATAGTCGTATTCCAGAAGGAGCGCCCGCTCCAGGAACTTCTCAAATTTGATGCTGCGGTTGCACTCGATGCACGGGTTGGGGGTTTCGCCGCTTTGGTACGCTTGGGCAAAGGGGATCATGACATTCCGTTCAAACTCCCGTCCGAAGTTGAACACGTCGTGACGGAACCCAAGCTTATCCGCCACGCTTTTCGCATCCAGCACATCTTCAAGGGAACAGCATGTCCGCGTCCTGTCGATCCCGATATCCTCGTTTTCAAACAATTTAAAGGTCGCTCCGGCGACTTCATAGCCATGCTCCCTCAGCAGCACCGCCGCCACCGAGCTGTCCACGCCGCCGCTCATTGCGATCAAAACTTTCGCCATAACTGCCTCTTTCCTGATCGGATGACCCGGCAAACCGCCTCTTTCTCCGATCTCCAACCATTATAACTTAATTATTCCGCAAAAAACAAGAACAAGACGTTGTTTGCCTTGTTCTTTTCCTTTTTCAATATATTTTCATCAATCGGCGGACATTAACGCCTCGTCATAATGTAATTATAAATTCCGGCATCCCGCTGGCATAGGGCGCAATGTCATACTGCTGATAATAAATCACCAGTCCGTCCGGCGTCAGGTAAAAGCTCTCTGGGTTGAAATGCTCGGAAATCAATTGCGGATAGTCCTCAAAGTACATGTTTTCCCCTTGTTGGATCTGGAGTGCGATCTGATCCCCTATTTCTTTCAGGATCTCTGCACGGAAAGCGGCGGGATCGCCGGTGTACTGATAAAGATAAATCCTGCAGGCGTTTTTTATGTTCCAGGTTTCTGAATGCCTTACCGTGCCTCCGTGGGCGCCTCCCGAATAAACGTAATCGTCCGTATACAGGCTTAACAAGCCGTCCTGATTGTATGTGATCTCATACACGGTAGCCGCATCATACATGTGGAAAGGAAAATTGTTCGCTATGCTGTCGTCATACAGTTCCGCCGCCTCCCGGTATAACCCGGTTTCATATTCCCTCTGCAGATCAAGCGCCCTTTGGCGATACCACCTGTTGATAGAATCAAGGGCATTCTGATAATCAGGATCATGGAACTGGGGATATTCGATCTTGTAATGCAATACCGGAGTATCTCTGTAATTCATTTCGTCTTCAATTACTATTTTTTCGACTGTAACCGGTCCGTTATTCATAACACATCACCTCTGATCAGAATATGGCTTCATAGGGTCTTATGTGAAATGAAGTCTGCAGAATTCAATTTATTTATAAATGTCCGGACTTACGTCAAACTTGCGCCGTTCTTTTTTGCATATCTTTTTGATTGCATTCTTTCCGGACATGGCGTTTAAAAACAGTGCCCCCGCGGAAGTGGCCCAGCTCCCGGCAAAATAAAAGTTGTCGAGACCGGAAATGTGCATGTCTTTGCTGCCGAACATGCCTCCGACGAAACTGATCGGTTTTTTCGGGGTGTTGGCAAAGCCATGGGTGCCGCCCATAAAGCGCTCCCAGGTGAGTATCGTGGAAACGTCGACGGCTTCGACCTGGTCTTTGATACCGGGGAACCGCCGTTCCAGAAGCCCGGTCACCTGCTCCGCCACCCTTTGTTTCTCCGCCTCATACTCCTCCCTGTTCCCGGACAGTTTTTTCCAGTAAGAATAAGATGAGCGGAACTCCACTTTGATCACGCCTTTTCCTTCGGGCGCCATGGTTTTGTCAAATCCGTAGGACTGCATCTCCAGCGAAGTGAATTCCTCGCCGCCAATGACGACCGGCTGATCCAGCAGCATGATCATGCTGGACGGTTCTTCCGAAAGGTCCCTTGCGACTCCCAGATAGACGGTCAACGCAAATTCGGTAAGGTCGTCCGGTTCAGCGCAGTAGGACCTGAGCCGGTCGTCCATGTATTTCCCTTCCAGCATCTCCAGCAGCGTCTTTCTTCCGTCTGCATTGGAAATCACATAATCGGCAAAATCCTCTGTGCCATCCTCAAGCCTGACGCCCACAGCTCTGCCGTCGGCCGTGATGATCTTTTCAACCTTTTTGCGGCAGGTGAGCCTGCCCTCCAGCGCTTTGTACCGGTCGACGATCCCCTCCACAAAGGCGGTGCTTGCGCCGACAGGCCACGCGATATCCCGGTGGCAGCCCGACGCATGGCGCATCAGATGCAGGAACACGGGAAGCGTGGAATTCGAGTAGATCAGAAGCGGAAAGGCCTTCTGCAAAAACGGATCTTTAAAGCGCATCGCAAAATCTTTCATATTGATTCTGAAATATTTTATATTTTTAATCACTGCCGGCAAATGGGCAAACATGCCCGGGATATTCCCCATCGCCATATCCCCCATCAGGTCATATTTTGCAGTTTCACGGATTCCGTTTACATATTCCCGGATGACGTCCCGGTCCTGCGGCGATAACTCGAGCAGATGTTTCTCCAGGGCGTCCGGATCATAATAGTCATAGAATACCCTTCCGTCAGGAGCCATTACGCTGACGCATTCCTTTGTGTAGACCAGTTCCGTCGGCAAGGCGCCGATCTCCCTCCAGAATCGGTTCATCTTTAAATCCGGAGAACAGCCCATCAGATGATGGATACACGTGTCAAAGGTATACTCGCCGCGCTTCCAGGATGTGCACTGTCCGCCGGGGCGGTAATTCGCCTCATAAACGCGGGTATGAAACCCGTTCAACTGGCCGTAGATCCCCGCTGACAGGCCCCCCATGCCTGCCCCTATGATAACAATCGATTTTGTCATATAAACTCCTTCTTCCTCACTTTATCGCATAGAAGACCGCGAAATTATAATATTTATAGATGCAGTCCGCCCTGGAAAACTCTGATTCCAGCAGCCATCTGACCTGATCGTCCACAGGCGAAGGATCGTCAAGGGTCAGGCTCTGCCTCGTCCGTGCAATTTCGTTTTCGCTGAAACCGGCGTCTTCCAGTTTATCAAACCAGATTTCCTCATAGCGCTTCTGCAGATCAGGAAAGGGGCTGACGATCTCGTCCGCATTTAAAAACTCCCCTCCTGTTTCGATCAGGTCAAACACTTTTTTATAGCATACCGCCTTTTCCTTCGCGCTCAGATGGTGGATCGAGAGAGCGGAAACCACGAGATCAAAGGTTTCTTCAAATATATAATTTGTGTAATCCCCAAGGATATACCTTGTATGATTTCTGTGCTTAAACCGCTCTGCTGCCAGAGCCAGCATCTCTTCGGAAAAATCGATCAGCGCAAGTTCCGCATCGGGATACCGCTGAAGCAGGAAATCGGAATACAGTCCTGTGCCTGCACCAAGGTCGAGCACCCTGGGGGCATCCTTCCGGCATGTCAGCATCGAGATCCCTGTTTTGTAGAAGTCGTCAAAACAAGGAATCATCTTTTTTCTGACTCCATCGCCGTAGGTTCCCGCCAGGTCATTGAAATTATTTTTTACTGCTTCGCTTTTCATCATGCGCTCCATTATTTTTCTTTTTGTTTCTTCTTCCGGCTCAGGGACACGCCGCCGAAGCCGCAGATCACCGCGATATAAAAACCGAAGTCGTACCACCAGCCCGTGTTCACGGTCTCATAGACCCTTATATTATGGTCAAACAGCCCGATTATGAGGGAAACCGGCGCGATCCAGCCATGCCAGACCCCCCAGAAAAAACCCGCGGGATCGTCTTTCGTATAGGTACCGTCTCCCGGGATGCACCCTGTCAGTATAAACAAAAGGCATACGGCCAGGACACAAACCAAAACAAACCTCTTTTTCACAAAAGTCTCTCCTTCCCAATAATTACCTTCCTTTGCATGTTAAATTTATCACGATTGGTTTGCCTTATCAAGTTAGAATTTCAT
>DATMXY010000335.1:0-5040 GCA_035561275.1 Anaerovoracaceae bacterium
TAATAACTGAAATATGGTAAATATATGTAATAAAAAAAGAAACCGGAATCTCAAGTAAAAATAGGCGTTTCATTGATGAAAGGAGCGTGTGTGCGGTGCAGAAAAAAATTGAAAGGAAAGGTACTATCGGTACAAAAATTATTATCCTGCTGATCTTGTCAATCATAATCAGTTCCTTATCCATTGGTATATTTTCATACCTCAATTACAAAGATAATTCCTTAAAAATAAACGGGGAAAAAGCGCTGTCAGTCGCTCAGTCCATCGCATCCGGCATTGACGGGGACAAATTTGACCAATATCAGAACACTGGCGTCACTGACGGGTATTATAACCAGATCAAGGATATGATGAGCGAAATCAAGCAAAGAAATGATCTGACTTATGTCTATTCCCTTGTGGACAGCGGGTCTGATTTTAAGTATATCGTTTCCGGATACGCGGAAAATGACGACCAGACCACGTGGGGATATTTGGGCTATACAGATCCAAAGGATATTTTCTCTGAGGAAGCGTCTCTGGTGCTTGCCGACGGTACGGGCAGATATACGAAACCGCAGGATTACGGAGAAGGCTACGGCATCCTGGTTTCCGGATTTGCGCCTATATTCAATTCAAGGAGCGATATTGTCGGTATCGTGGGAGTCGACCTGAGCGTCAGTGAAACGATCGCCGATGTGAATAAAATAATTCCGGTGATCGCATTGATGATACTGCTGACGAGCCTGATCCTGTTTGCCTTATCCTATTTGTACGTAAACAGATCGATATCCAAACCGATCCGGGAGATCGCGGAACAATCGAAGCTTCTTCAAATCGGCGACACGGATGTTCATGTTCCGGATAGATATCTGAGACGGAATGACGAAATCGGCCTGCTCGGAAGAGGGTTTGTCGAGCTGGCGTCAAATATCAAAGAACAGGCCATGCTGGGCGAGGAGATCGCCGCAGGAAACCTGTCCGTCGATGTAACCCCAAGATCCTCAAAAGATGTCATGGCCATCAGCATGAATTCGGTCATCCACACGCTGAGGGAGCTTGTAAAGGAGGCCGAACATCTCAGTGTTTCCACCATTGAAGGCAATCTCGAAAACAGAGGCAATTCGGAGCTGTTTGAAGGCGGCTATAAGGAAATCATAGACGGTTTCAACCGATCGCTGGACGCTGTGATCGGACCGCTGCAATTAACGGCCGAGTATATTGAAAGAATCAGCAGAGGCGATATCCCGGAGCCGGCGGAGTACGACGCAAAAGGAGATTACGGAAAAATCAGGGACAGCTTTAATCTCTGCATCGCTTCCATAAACAGACTGATCGCTGACACAAATATGCTGTCGCATTCGGCTTTGGCGGGCGATTTTGAAACCAGGGCGGACGCGGGGCTGCACGAGGGCGATTTCAGAAGAATCATCGAAGGCGTCAACGGCACCTTAGACACGATCGTCGATAAGGTTTTCTGGTATGAGCAACTGCTTGACGCAGTGCCTTTCCCGATATCGGTCACTGATCTCGATATGAATTGGACCTTTATCAATAAGCCTGTAGAGAGCATGCTGAACGTGAAAAGAGGCGACATTCTCGGTAAGCCTTGCAGCAACTGGAACGCAAATATCTGTAAAACGGAAAACTGCGGCGTCGAATGTCTGAAGAGAGGACAAGGGAAAACGCTGTTTGGCCAGAACGGCATGAACTTCCAGGTCGACGCGGCTTATATCAATAACGCAAAGGGCGAAAAGATCGGTCACATCGAAGTGGTCCAGGATATTACCGCTTCCGTCAGACGCTCCAATTACCAGAAAATTGAGGTTGAACGGCTTTCCAGGAATCTCAGCCTTCTTTCAGAGGGCAATCTGGAATTGGATTTCAACGTAGCGGAAGCCGATACCTACACAACGCTTGACAGAGAAAACTTTATTACCATTAATAATAACTTGAAGAGTGCAAAAGATTCGATCAACGCGCTGATCAACGACGCCGCGTTCCTTACGCGGGCGGCGATCGAGGGAAATCTGCAGACAAGAGCCGACGCGGAAAAGTCAAAAGGCGCCTGGAAAGTTCTTGTGAGCGGCATGAATAACATCCTTGAGGAAATTGCCAAACCCGTAAAAGATGTTACAGCCGTAATGAATCAAATTTCCGACGGTAATTTAAGCGTGACGGTCTCCGGATCTTATCACGGCGATTTTAATGAATTAAGCCGGGCCGTCAACAATACCGCCTCCTGGCTGGGCGCTGTGGTCGGAGAGATTTCCGGGATCATCCAGGAGATCGCAGGCGAAAACCTCGATCTGGTGCATGTAAAAGAATATCGGGGCGATTTTAAGGTGATTTCCGATTCGCTGAATATAATCATCGAGTCCTTGAATGGAATCCTTGGCAATATCAGCATGGCGGCGGACCAGGTGACCATGGGCTCGAAACAGGTGTCTGAAGGAAGTCAGGCGCTGTCGCAAGGCACAACGGAGCAGGCAAGTTCCATAGAAGAGCTGACCGCATCCGTAAACGAAATTGCGGCGAAGACCAGGGAGAATGCCTCCAGCGCGGGAAAAGCCAACAATATAACCCTTGACGTCAAAGAGAATGCCGAGCAGGGCAACGCCCATATGAAGCAGATGCTTGATGCGATGGAGGAAATCAATGCGTCTTCAAACAATATCTCACGAATCATTAAAGTGATCGACGACATCGCGTTCCAGACAAATATCCTTGCGCTGAATGCCGCAGTTGAAGCGGCGAGGGCCGGACAGCACGGCAAAGGTTTCGCGGTGGTTGCGGAGGAAGTCAGAACTCTGGCCGCAAGAAGCGCTGAGGCCGCAAAAGAAACGACCGAGCTCATCCAGGGTTCCATCAGCAAGGCTTCCGGAGGCACGGAGATCGCGCAGAAGACGGCGGCCGCGCTGGATCAGATTGTCGGGGGCGTTTCAAAGACTGTGGATCTCATCTCCGAGATCGCAAGATCTTCAAACGAACAGGCGACGGGAATCGCTCAAATCAACACGGGACTGAATCAGGTTTCCCAGGTCGTTCAGACAAGTGCCGCGACTGCGGAAGAAAGCGCGGCGTCCAGCGAGGAACTCTCCAGCCAGGCGATTATGCTGAAAGAAATGGTCGGCAAGTTTAAGCTCAGAAAAATGCAGAGCTCAGGCGACGGCACAATCAGGCTTTTAGAAGACAGAAAGCCCAAAAGCGCTTCGTCTCCCCACATTGCATTGGGCGATCACGGATTTGGCAAATATTGATTCTTGATACAGCAAAGGTCAACCAAAATATTTTGACAGACCCTGTTCCCGGCAAAAAAACGGGAGGTCGTTATGACCTCCCGTAACACTTTAATTTTTTTAACTGCGTGCCTTTATTGTTTTTTCGATATGCTCCAACCGGTTCAGCGCGTCGTGGAGGGTCTTATCCTTCGCCGCAAAATGCAGCCGGATCAGGTGGTTGACGTCTTCCCGGAAAAAGCTTGATCCGGGTACGGCGCCCACGCCCACATCACGGGCAAGCGCCTCGCAGAATTCCAGGTCGTCCTGATAGCCGAACTCGGAAATATCGATCATGACGTAATACGCGCCCTGCGGAACAGAATGGCTGATGCCGATCGTATTGAGCCCGTTCAGGAACAGGTCGCGTTTCGCGGTATATTTCCGCAGGAGATCCCTGTAATACTCATCTCCGAATTTCAGCCCTGTCACCGCCGCTTCCTGAAGCGGAGCCGCAGCCCCGACGGTTAGGAAATCGTGGACCTTTCTGGCGGCCTCTATGACATGTTCCGGCGCAATGATATACCCCAGCCTCCATCCGGTGATGGAATAGGTCTTGGATAAAGAGCTGCACGATAAAGTCCGTTCGAACATCCCCGGAAGGGATGCAAAATAAATATGCTGATGCGGGGCATATACGATATGCTCATAGACCTCGTCGGTTACGACAAATGTGTCATATTTTTCAGCCAGATCCGCGATCAGTTTCAGTTCTTCGTAAGTAAATACCTTCCCGCTGGGATTGGACGGATTGCAGAGAATCAGCGCCTTGGGCCTCTGCCTGAACGCACCTTCCAGTTCATCCGCGTTGAACCGGTAGTCCGGCGGATAAAGGGGGACATAGATCGGATCCGCTCCCGACAAAATGGTATCCGCGCCGTAATTTTCATAGAACGGCGAAAATACGATCACCTTCTCGCCGGGATTGGTTATCGTCAACATCGCCGCCATCATGGCTTCCGTGCTCCCGCAGGTCACGACGATCTCCCGCTCCGGGTCAACGGTGCGCCCCATGAGCCTGGACTGTTTTTCCGCCAGCGCTTCCCTGAAATTCTGCGCTCCAAAGGTGATGGAATATTGATGGGGCCCGATGTGGGCGATCTCTTTCAGGCGGTGCAGGATCTCCTGCGGGGGATCAAAGTCGGGCATGCCCTGGGATAAGTTGACTGCGTCATATTCCATGGAGATACGGGTCATCCTCCGGATCACGGAATCGGTAAACGTCTCTGTCTTTCTCGATAATCGCGGCATGCTCTGCTCCCTTCGAGGTATTGATCGCTAAGTTATTGTTCAAGATTTTTTGGGCCCTAAAATCATAAACATGGTTCTTCCCTCTTGAGAAGGGGCTTTCTCGACGGCGCCAACCTCTTTTATTGCCTCGGCAAATCTTGACATCACGTCGTTTCCGTCGCCTGCATATTTTTGCTGCCGCCCTCTAAAGCGGATGGTTGCTTTTACTTTATTTCCTTCCGATAAAAATTTATGGGCACTTTTAATTTTAACATCCAGATCATGCTCTTCTATTTTGACAGACAGCCTTATCTCCTTCAGTTCCACAACCTTTTGGCTTTTTCTGGCCTCTTTCTCTTTTTTAGTCTTCTCATACATCGTTCTGTTGTAGTCGGCTATTTTGCATACGGGCGGTACGGCATTAGGGGATATTTTCACTAAATCCAGATCCTTTTGAAACGCTAATTCCAACGCCTTCGAAGTGGGTACGATCCCCAGCATGACGCCATCAGCATCAATCAGTCTGATTTCCTTGTCAGTTATTTCATTGTTG
>DATMXY010000336.1:0-6784 GCA_035561275.1 Anaerovoracaceae bacterium
CATATCCTTTGATATTCGGCTGCAGCTTTTCTTCCAGCCGCCCTCCCAGAAGCTCTATCGCATGCTGACTCCCGTGCAGCTCTTCTTCCGCCGCTTCGGTTTTATATGCGGCAAACCAGCCTCCGACGCTTACAAAAGGAAGACAGTATTCCGAGAGGACCGCAAGGTGCGCCACCGCCCGGGATACGCACAGATCGAACCGTTCGCGGCAGTTCCTGTCATTGGCCAGTTCTTCTGCGCGGCCATGACGGAATTCCACGTTTTTCAGTCCAATTTCCCGCGCCAGCTCCGCAATGATCCGAATCCTTTTATTCAAGGAATCCATCAGCAGAAACCGCTTCTCCGGAAAGAGGATGGCCAGCGGGATTCCCGGAAAACCGGCGCCGGTCCCCACGTCGATGATGCGCTGGGCCGCTTTCATTTGAGAAGAGCCGCATACGGAAACAGAGTCCATATAATGTTTTATGATAAATTCGTCTTTTTCTGTGATGGATGTGAGGTTGACCTTTTCATTCCACTCCAAGATCAGTTCCATATACCTCTGAAACTTTGACATCGTCTCTTCGTCCGGGGCCATACCCATATCTTCCAGCGCGTCCATCAGTCGTTTCATAACTTTCTCCTCTGTTTTTCCAGATGGATCAGCAGTACGTTGATATCCGCAGGCGAAACGCCGGAAATCCTCGACGCCTGTCCGACGGAAACGGGCTTTACCTGATTCAGCTTCTGTTTTGCTTCGATCCTCAGACTGTCGACCTGACCATAGTCAAATTCAGCGGAGAGTTTTTTGTTCTCCAGCTTCTTGAACCGTTCCACCTGCTGCAGCTGTTTTACGATATATCCCTGGTATTTGATCCGGACCTCAAGCTGTGTGGCGGCATGCCCGGAAAGCGCCGGTCTTTTCGTGTCGATCTCCGCAAGGATCTCATAATTCATTTCCGGGCGCTTGAGAAGTTCCGCCAGGGAAATCCTGCTCTGGAGGGGCGCGCTGCCGTTTTTCTCCAGAAACCCGTTGATTTCGCCCGGAAGGGCGTAGGTGTTTTCCAGCCGCTCCAGCTCCTTTTCCACGCTCTCCCTGGTAGTGATAAATCTCTTGTATCGTTCGGCCGTCGCCAGTCCGATTTGGTATGATTTCTCCGTCAGCCTGAGATCAGCGTTATCCTGCCTCAGGATCAGCCTGTATTCCGCCCTGGAGGTCATGATCCGGTAAGGTTCATTGGTCCCCTTGGTCACCAGGTCGTCGATAAGCACGCCGATATATGCCTCGGAACGGTCCAGAATGAATGGCTCCTTTCCTTCCAGCTTCAATGCCGCGTTGATACCCGCCATCAGGCCCTGCGCCGCGGCCTCTTCGTAACCCGAGCTGCCGTTGAACTGGCCGGCACAGTACAGGTTCTCTATCTTCCTGTGCTCCAGCGTCATCTTCAGCTCCAGAGGGTCGATGCTGTCGTATTCGATGGCATATGCGGGCCGGACGATCTTCAGGTTTTCCAGCCCCGCAATGGTCCTGTAAAACGCGATCTGCACGTCTTCTGGCAGGCTGGAGGACATTCCCTGGATATAGACTTCATCGGTGGACAGGCCTTCCGGCTCGATAAAGAGCTGGTGCCTCTCCTTGTCGGCAAAGCGGTTGACCTTGTCTTCAATGGATGGGCAGTATCTCGGCCCGATCCCCTCGATCTGCCCGCCGAACAGCGCGGACCGGGAGAGGTTGTCCCGGATCACCTGATGGGTATTCTCATTGGTATAGGTCAGCCAGCAGGAAACCTGCTCCTTTTGAAATTCGTCGTTCATAAAGGAAAAGGGTACGATTTTCTCGTCTCCCGGCTGCTCGATCATTTTAGCGTAGTCCAGGGTCCGGCTCAAAGCCCTCGCTGGGGTCCCGGTTTTAAACCTGCGCAGCGAAAGGCCGTAGCGTTTCAGGTTATCCGCAAGCTCCACCGACGGCGACAAACCGTTGGGTCCGCTTACATAGGACCACTCTCCGATGAAAATCTTTCCCCGCAGGAACGTTCCCGTTGCCAGAATAACGGCTTTCGCACGATATGCTGCGCCGGTCTTCAGGATGACGCCTTTGACCGAGTCGTTTTCGATCATGAGATCGATGGCCTCTCCCTGCTTCAGGTCCAGGTTTTCCTGGTATTCCAGCGTCTTTTTCATTTCCGCGTGGTATCTTGCTTTGTCCGCCTGCGCTCTCAGGGAATGGACCGCGGGGCCTTTTGCCGTATTCAGCATCTTGCTTTGAATGAAAGCTTTGTCGATGTTGATCCCCATTTCTCCGCCAAGGGCGTCGATCTCCCGGACCAGATGCCCCTTGCCCGTCCCCCCTACGGAAGGATTACAGGCCATCATCGCCACCGCCTCCAGATTGATGGAGAGCATCAGCGTTTTATGGCCCAGCCTTGCCGCGGCCAGTCCCGCTTCGCAGCCGGCATGCCCCGCCCCTATCACAATTACATCATATTCATCCAAAATAAAGTAGTTCATATCAAATATTCTTTCCGGTTTATTTTCCTAAGCAAAATCGTTCAAATACTTTTTCGATGATATCTTCTGTTACGGATTCCCCGATAATTTCTCCCAGAAGCTCCCAGCAGCGGCGGACGTCCACCTCGATGAAATCCAGCGCTTCGGAACGTTCCGCCATTGCCCGGGCGTCCCCGATGGCGATTTTCGCTCTTTCCAAAAGATCCATATGCCTGACGTTGGTTATGAGCAGGCTTTCCTCCTGTTTCACCTGTCCTCCGAAGACCATATCAGCAATTTCCTGTTCCAGCTCTTCAATGCCCTCGTTGTTTTTAATCGACGCTCTGATCAGCTTTACGTGAGGCAGGGTGACGAGCAGCTCTTCTTCTTTGGCCGTAAGCCCCAGATCCGTTTTATTGACCAGAATGATGACCTTCCTTCCGGTAAGCTTTGCCATAATCTTCCGGTCTTCCCCGGTCAGCGGGCTGCTGCCGTCCACGATAAAGACGATCAGATCGGCGCGGTTAAAAGATTCCTTGCTTTTTTCAATCCCGATCTTTTCAATTTTATCTTCCGTCTCCCGAATGCCTGCCGTATCTGTGAGTTTGACGGGAATTTCCCTGATGCTGATCACTTCTTCGATGGTATCCCGGGTGGTTCCCGGTATTTCTGTTACGATGGCACGGGATTCCCTGAGCAAGGCGTTCATCAGGGAGGATTTTCCCACGTTGGGTTTGCCGATGATGGCGACGTTGAGCCCTTCACGCAGAATGCGTCCTGTGCCGGCGGTAGAAAGCAGTTTATCAATCATATTGCTTATTAACGATGTACTTTCGAAAAGCTTCTGATAGGTCATGATCTCGATATCTTCGTCGGGATAATCCAGATTTACCGTAATTTCAACAAGCAGGTCCGTCATCATATCGCGGATTTTCTTTACGCGTTCCGAAAGCGCTCCTTCCATCTGGCTCAAGGCGATGTCGAAGGTCTTGTCCGTCTTTGCCCTGACAAGATCCGCCACCGCTTCCGCCTGGGACAGATCAAGCCTCCCGTTGAGAAATGCCCGTTTCGTAAACTCCCCCTTTTCCGCCAGCCTTGCGCCGTTTCGCAATGCAAGGGCCAGAGTCTTCCGCAGCGCGACGACGCTGCCGTGGCAGTAGATCTCCACAACATCCTCCGCGGTATAGGTGGCCGGCGCCTTCATATAGACTGCCAGCACCTCGTCCACGGCTTTCCCGTCAGAAGGATCCACGATGTGCCCGTAGTATAATCGCTTATTAACAATTGACTCTCTGTATTGATTTTTCCGGGGTACGAAGATCTTATCCAGGATATTTTTCGCTTCTTCCCCGCTCAGCCTGACGATCCCGATCCCGCCCTCGCCGTAAGCCGTGGCGATGGCGGCGATAGTGTCTTCCATAAAATCCCTTCCTTTGCGCCGCCGTTGCGCTTTGTTAGATTGAAAAGGGCTGACTTATTGTATAAGGCAGCCCCGGTCCTGCTTGTTAATTCGCAAATTTGTTTATCAATTTTGTGCAACTTATAACGCGTTATTTAAGCTCGATGATGACCCTTCTGTACGGCTCCTCGCCCTCGCTCCTCGTCGTCACCCTCGGGTTCGACTGCAGCGTCGCATGAATCACCTTTCTCTCATAGGGGTTCATGGGCTCGAGCCTGACGCTCTTTCTCGATTTGACGACCTTGTCGGCCAGCCTGTGCGCGAGCTGTTCCAGTGTCTTTTCCCTTTTTTCCCTGTAGTTCTCGGCGTCGACCACGACCCTCATATACTTTTCCTTATCCTTGTTTACCACAAGACTGGTCAGATACTGAATGGCGTCAAGGGTCTGCCCTCTTTTGCCGATAATGGTGCCAGAGTCTCTTCCGTCCATTTCCACGTAGATGGAGCTGTCATTTCCCTGGACCGTTATTTTCAGCTTGAGGCCCATCTTCTCCGTGATCTCATTCAGGAATGATTCTGCAATGTGGTTGTCCAGGACAGCCAGATCCGCGGGCTTTTCTCTGACAGAAAAAGTTCCCTCGTAAGAAACCGTTTCGCCGGCCTGTCTGGAGTTGTCGTCGCGATGGTCGCCGCGGTCGTTCCTTCTGTCTCTGTCTCTGTCCCAGTCTCTTCTTTCAGGCCTTCTCTCCTGGTCCCTCTTCGGGCCTCTGTCCTGCTTATTAAAGGAAGGTTTTTCTGTGCTTTTTTCCGGGGGTCTTCTGTCGTCGGTTTTTCTCTCTTCCGTCCGCTTTTCTTCCGTTCTTTTTTCCTCTGCTTTCAGCAGCTCTGGCTTTTTTTCAACCCTTACCTTGGCAAGCTTGGCTCCGAGCCCCAGAAAGCCTTTTGTCGGTTCCTCCAGTACGATCACCTTCACCTGATCTTCTGTGAGTTTTAAATCTATCAGGGCCAGTCTGACGGCTTCGTCAACATCCTTTCCCCACTTTTCTGAAAAATCCATATTTAATTACCTCCGTAACTAATTGTTCAAATCGGTTTGTCCGAGTCGTTCTCGTCATTTTGAGGTCAGCTTCTTTTTCCATCTCTGCAGTCCCATGGTCTGGAAAATCTGGATCACGGTGCCCACAAACCAGTAAATCGTAAGGCCTGCGGGGAAGGATCTACCCATCCAGACGATCATGATCGGGAAAAAGTACCGCATCATTTTCATCATCGATGCCATTGAATTGTCTCCCATCGCTGTCTGCTGCTGTGTCTGGGAGAAGGAAATAAAGGTGGAAAAACCGGAAAGAAGCGGTAGAATCCACGGATCCGGCTGGCTTAAGTCGGGCATCCAGAGAAACGCTTCGTGTACCGCCATAAGCATGGCATTGCTGTCAATAAATCCAGTCGGGTTTCTGAGCAGAGCAAAAAGACCGAAAATGATCGGCATCTGGATCAGCATCGGCAGACAGCCTCTCATCGGGTTGAACTTTTCCTCTTTATATAGTTCCATCATCTTGATGTTAAGCGTTTCCTTGTCATTCGCATACTTCTTCTGAAGTGCCTGCATCTTGGGCTGGACATCCGCCATTCTTGCCGAATGTTTGATCTGATCGGCATACAGCGGAAATAAACATGCTTTTACAATAAACGTAAATACGATAATGGTGATGCCGTAGTTGTCAAAAAAACCATAGAGAAAACTAAGCAGCATACCTAACGGCTCAGCAACCCATCCTATCAATGTGTTCATTCAATATCCTCCTGCTACTCATTTCAAAGGGTCGTATCCGCCCGGATGAAATGGGTGACATTTCAAAATTCGTTTGATTCCAAGAACGCTGCCCTTGAATGCTCCGTATTTCTCCACAGCCTGAAGAAAATATTGCGAGCAGGTGGGGTAAAACCGGCATGTGGCCGGAAACATCGGTGATATAAATTTCTGATACCCTCTGATGAGGAGCATGATCAACCTTTTCAAAATCTGATCACCCGTCTGCTCTTCCGCTCTTGATCCCGTTCTTGATCCCGGACTTTTTTAATGCGGCTTCCATAGATTTTTTCACATCCGCACATTTCAAATCAATTATTGTGTTTCTTGCTATCCAAATAAGGTCATAGCCTCTGTCCAAATTCTGCTCCAACGCCCTGTAGCTTTCTTTCATCAGCCGCCTTGCTCTGTTCCGCGACACGCTGTTCCCAACTTTTTTGCTGGCAAGAAAGGCTGTCCGATTGTAGTACAGATTGTTTTTCCTGACAAATAATACAACGTATCTTTCGCCAATGGATCTCCCCCTGTTGTAAATCTCCGAAAAGTCTTTTTTCTTACGCAAAACGTTTGGTTTTAACATTTGCACCCCTTTAGCAGGTTTCTAAACAAAAAGACCACGTTCGCGGTCTCTATGCTGTCAGTTCTTTTCTTCCTCTTGCTCTTCTTCTCTTTAAAACATTTCTACCGTTTTTTGTACTCATTCTTTTTCTGAAGCCGTGTTCTTTTGCTCTCTGCCTCACCTTAGGCTGCAACGTCTGTTTCAATCTCCTCACCTCCTTGTAACATTCTGTCCGGTTCTTAGCCCTTTTGCCGCGGCTTCAGCCGCAGTGGCAAAACGGACAGCGTAGCAAGCTTCGCTTGCGTAGGAGTCCGTTTACGGACGTTGAACCGTAGATTTTCATCGTCATTCTTTTGCTACCTTGCGTAATCTTAATTTCAATATGCGCACAACTGCTTAGTAATTATACATTTAACGGCTCTCGCTGTCAATATTTTTATCCCTTTGTAAGGCCTCCGCGCAGCCCCCCGAGGACTGGAAATTTCTACAAGAATCAATATATTGTTGTCCATGTGAAAAGTTTGCACAAAGTTACCCACAGGTAGTGGAT
>DATMXY010000337.1:0-3249 GCA_035561275.1 Anaerovoracaceae bacterium
CTTATATTCAGGTGCACCAATCAAGGAGGGGTTTTATGAATGAATCTCAATGGATATTAAATATCCAAAGCGGCGACTCCGACTCTTTCAGGGAACTATTTGAACTGTACAAAAGTAAGGCTGTAAGAACGGCGTATCTTATCACCGGCAATCAGGCGACAGCAGAAGACGTAGCACAAGAGGCCTTTGTGAAATGTTATTTTAAGATCGGCGAGCTGAAAGATCCTGAATGCTTCAAAACCTGGTTTTACAGATTACTGATACGGACAGCCTGGAGATATGCTGAAACCGAAAAGAAGAACGTGCCGGTTCAGGACGTCTTTGAGGAATCGAAAACGGCCGGGGAGAAAAGCATCGAGCAGCAGTACCTGGAGGCTGAAACGTCAAACATATTATACAAGCAGGTACAGAAGCTCGACCAGAAGAAGCGGACTGCCGTCATGCTGTTCTACTACAGCGAATTAAGCACAAAAGAGATCGCTCAGGTCATGGGCTGCCTGGAAGGAACTGTGAAATCCCGACTGCATTTCGCTAGAAAAATTCTGAAGCGCAATCTGGAAATCCTGCAATTGAAGGAGGACGGATATTATGGAAAAGCCGAATATGAATCAGGACTTTGACAGAAGCATCAGGGAAGCCCTGCGGAGCAAGGCAAGCGAAGCCGCGCCGTCAAACCTGCTTCTTGCCAGAATCAATACGGAAATAAACGATAAAGAAAGGGAGAATCTTACAATGAATCAAATTCTGAAAATAAAAAGGGTAAAGCCCTTGGTTATTGCTGTCCTTATTCTCATCCTGACCGCCGCCACCAGTTTTGCGGCGTCACAGATCAGCAGCCTGGTAAGCACGTCGAAGGAAGCCTTTGATGAATTCCCGACGGCACGGCAGGTAGAAAAAGCCGTAAACTATATCCCGGATTATGTCGAGTCATTTTCAAACGGCTTCTACTTCAAGGATGCCTCTATTCGCAATACAGCGGCATTGGATAACGACAATAACAAGGTAAACGAAGGAACCGGAATTGCATTCTATTATACGAGAGATAATGCCCAGGAGGGGCAGTCTCTGAGTTTGAACGCAGACCCTGACTTTCCCGGTCTGGTGGGGGATGTGACGCCCAACCAGGAAGAGATCTCTTACGGAGACATTAAAATGATTTACTCGCAGGTAACGTTTAAATTGGTTCCGGAGGGATATGTCCCAACAGCAGAAGAAAACCAGAAAGTAAACCAGGGTGAATTATGGATCAGTTACGGTTCCGAAAAAGAGGAATCTTCAATCCTTCAATACGTAACATGGGTCAAGGACGGTATTGTCTACAACCTGATGGATCAGGGGTTCGGTATCGAAAAGGATGAATTTTTAGACATGGCTAAAGAAGTCTACATGTAATGGATCTGGTCCTTGTACTTTTCAAATAAGGTTTCGTTGAATTCCGAACCGCCGTCCACGTTCGCGCTGTGGAAAATCGGCGGTTCGATTTTCATCTCCAGCAGATACTCCACCGTTCTGATCAGCAGCATATTGACGATGGTACAGCCGATGACGCTGGAAGTGGGCGCGACCTTCTGCTCCATGCCTTCAAGGGTCATGCTGGAATCTTCAAAATCCCCACAGTTGTCGATCACGATATCACATATCTCATAGAGCTTTTTTCCGCTCTTATGGCGGGAGGTAACTCCCTTCGTGTAGGTCATGTTCGTAATACCGATGGTGAACAACCCTCGCTTTTTCGCTTCCAGAGCCATTTCTATAGCCGCGGTGTTCCGGCCGGACACGGAATGCAGGATCAGAACGTCTCCCTCGTTGATCGGTGTGTTGTTCAGAATAACAGCAGGGTACCCGTCCAGCTTTTCCATGGCGCTGGTCTGTATGACGGGGCGGGTATTCAGCATAAATTCCGAGGGCAGGATCGCATTGACAGGGGCAAGCCCGCCGGTGCGGTAAAACATCTCCTGCGCAAGTATCCCCGCATGGGAAGCTCCGAAGATAAAGACGGAATTCTTGTTTTTTATTGCGTCTGCTAAGGCCAGACCGCTTTTATCGATCTCTTCCCATTGTGTTTCTTCGACCTGTTCCATGATCTCGGTCAGATGCCTTACATAGTCGAAACATTTGCTGTTTTTGTTCATGGCTGCACTTCCTTTCTTTCGTCGCCTTTGATAATGTACCTGTAAAACAGGGTCCTGTCATGAAAAGTATCCAATTGTTCCAGCATTCCCTCGATGCTGATGATATTCATAAGTTTTAATATCAGGTTGGCGTCCTCCGGGTTGTTCGTCGAGCCGAAACATATAATGTACCTTACGGGGTCGTTTGTTTTATGCCCGAAACATACGGGAGTACGCAGGCGTGCGACGGATATTTCAAACCGCCTGACGCCGTCTCCCGGCCCTGCGTGGGCCAGGGCGACCCCCGGACAGAAGACAAAGTAGGCGCCGTTGGCGATCACCGATTCCTCAATGGCCTGAATGTACTGCTCCGTAATACTTTCACTGATCAGCAGAGGGGCGGCCGCCAGCCGGACTCCCTCGCGCCAGTCCGGACAGCTTACGTCCAGCAGGATGTTATCTTCCGGCAGAACCTGCTCCAGACGTTTCATATTGTTGGATGAGAGCAGATCACTCCTTTCTCCGTACTGCATTTTTGAAAGGATCTTCTTTTTCTTTTCCCTTTTGATATCCAGAAGGGCGCGCTGAAGACCGACGATATCGTTGTCCTCCAGCATGGGGGACACTTTGATCCAATTGCCGGTCGTACCCGGCAGGATCACCGTGGAAATGATCAGATCGTAATCGTGCAGTTTCAGAGTATCGGCAAGCTTATGGGAAGACGTGGAGGCCAGGATCCTCAGATTGAAATTGGCCTTCAGCTGTTCAACGAGAAAATTTGCCGTACCGATCCCGCTATGGCATACGACGATGGCTTTCGGGATCGTTTCGTCCTCGAAATAGCGCTCGATGCTTACGGCGATATATAAAATGATATATGCGATCTCATCGTCGCTGAACCGGTAGCCGAAGTGGTCTTCAAGCAGGAAGCAGTTCTTGCGGATCAATTGATAATAGGAATGGTACTCGTCGATGATCTTCGCCCGGAACTCGTTTTGCAGCACGATCCCGTTATGGAACGCCTTTTTCATGTCTTTCAGGTGATTGCTGAGTTGTACGATCAGCTGGCTGTCGTCCGACAGCGGGATACCCAGCTCCCTTCCGATCCGGTCCAGAAAATTGATCAGAACGATATGCG
>DATMXY010000338.1:0-7615 GCA_035561275.1 Anaerovoracaceae bacterium
GGTTAAATTCCAGGGAGTTAATGGAGGACATTTGAATGAAAGTATTGGTTATTAACTGCGGCAGTTCATCATTGAAATATCAGGTGCTCGATATGACAAATGAAACGCTTCTGGCAAAGGGGCTGGTGGAACGGATCGGGATCGAAGGTGCCGTGCTGACCCATGAAAAGCTCGGAATGGACAAGTTTAAGCTTACGACCCCAATGGCAAGCCATAAGGAAGCCATCAGCCATGTGCTGGACGCTTTAACGAACGTGGAACATGGGGTAATCGAATCCATGGACGAAATCAAGGCGGTCGGACACCGTGTCGTCAATGCCGGAGAAAAGTATGCAAGCTCCGTACTGATTACGGACGACGTAATCGCCGCGCTGGAAGAGTGCGTTGAAATGGCGCCGCTTCACAATCCGCCGAATCTTCTGGGAATTGCCGCATGCCGGGAACTCATGCCGAGCACGCCGATGGTAGGCGTATTCGATACGGCGTTCCATCAGACCATGCCTCCCGAATCCTATATCTATGCGATTCCGTACGAATACTATGAAAAATATAAGATCAGAAGATACGGGTTCCACGGGACAAGCCACAAATATGTTGCGGAAAGGACAGCCGATATCCTGGGCGTTAACATAGAAGATCTGAAGATCATCACCTGCCACCTCGGAAACGGCGCCAGCGTGACCGCCATCAAGAGAGGAAAATCCATCGATACAAGCATGGGCTTCACTCCGTTGGAAGGCCTCGTAATGGGGACCCGGTCGGGAGATATCGATCCCGCTATCGTTTCCTATATCAAAACGAAAGAAAATCTTGACAGCGGGGAATCCACCAATATT
Source organism: Anaerovoracaceae bacterium (assembly GCA_035561275.1). GTDB lineage: Bacteria > Bacillota > Clostridia > Peptostreptococcales > Anaerovoracaceae > Anoxybacterium. Next base: position 837 of record DATMXY010000338.1, read on the forward strand.
CTGAACAAGAAATCAGGCGTACTGGGGATCTCCGGCGTGAGCAGCGATTTCAGAGATCTGGAGGAAGCGGTCGCGCAGGGCAACGAAAGAGCCGCATTGGCCCTGAAGGTTTTCGCACATAAAGTAAGGCATTACATCGGAGCATATATTGCGGAGATGAACGGCGTAGACGCCATCGTATTTACAGCCGGAGTAGGTGAAAACGACATCAATATGAGAGATATTATCTGCAGCGAACTCGGAAACCTCGGAATCAAGCTCGACCTCGTCAAAAATAAGGTAAGGGGTAAAGAGGCCATCATCAGCAGAGATGATTCCAAAGTCAAGATCCTGCTGGTCCCGACCAATGAAGAGCTCATGATCGCAAGGGATACGTACGGCATCGTCAGACATCTTTAGTTATAAAATTGAACGATCACAGGGATTAAAATACGATATCCAAGGAAAAATATAAGTTGACAATGTAAAATGCTGCATATATAATTTAGAAGTTGGTTTTACGAAAACAGCATTTTACTTATAGATTTCACGAGCAGAAGGAGGTGTAGAATAATGGCAGTTCCAAAGAGGAAAACATCAAAAGCGAGAAGGGATAAGAGAAGATCTCCGAATATGAAGATGGCTGCGCCAGGATTATCAGTTTGTCCCAAGTGCCACGAGCCTAAGCTTCCGCATAGAGTCTGCCCGAATTGCAATTACTACGACGGTAAGGAAATTGTCGCCGCAGAAGCATAACCCGAGAAACAATATGGAAATGAAAAGCGCCTGACGGCTTATGCCGGCAGGTGTTTTTTTTTCAGGTATCCACTTGATCGGACGGTTAGCCGGCCGGAGCTATTTTACAATTCCGATACAACTTCCTCGGTTCTTTTTGCTATAATAGTTAGGAACTGCCGGACAGAGGGCTGAATCAAAGGTGGAAAGCGGATCTCACCTTTGCCCCAGGCCCTGATCCGGAGAGAGGCGGTGAAACGATGGCAAAAATTATGGTGGTTGACGATGAGGCGGCGATCGCCGATTTGATTTTGATGAATCTCGGACTGGTAGGGCACACGGGAATCGGCGTAAGCGACGGCAGCGACGTAATGGATCTGATTGAGCGGCATAAACCGGACTTGATCATCCTGGACGTCATGCTGCCCGGCAAGGACGGATTTTCTCTTATGAGGGAAATTGAGCCGCTTCAGATTCCCGTTATTTTCCTGACGGCGAAAGAGGAGTTGAACGACAAAATAACAGGTCTCAAGCTGGGAGCGGAAGACTATATGGTCAAGCCCTTTGCGGCAATCGAACTGCTGACAAGGATCGATACAGTTTTGAAGCGGTATCAGACCAACGGGAACACCTTTGTCCTCGACGATCTGGAAATTCATCTGGATGCGCGCACCGCTCTGATGGCAGGCGAACCCGTTGAATTGACGGCAAAAGAATTCATGCTCCTGGAAATTCTGATCCGGAACAAAAATATCGCTCTTTCACGGGAAAGGCTGCTGGAGCTGGTCTGGGGCTATGATTATATGGGAGAAACCCGAACCGTGGATGTACACGTACAAAGGCTCAGAAAAAAACTGGGTCTGGACGACAAAATAAAAACTGTGTTCAAACTGGGATACAGGCTGGAGGTACCGCGATGAAATTCTGGCAGAAGGCCTATCTCTGCATCATCGTCGTCTTTCTTATCGGCTTTGATGCCACCGTCTTTTTTCTCATCAACAAAAGCTATTCGCTGAGCATGCAGGAAACATATTCTACGGCGGAAAACGAGCGGCACGTCGTACAGCAGTCTCTGCAGAGCAGGATTTCCGGCATTTCTGATCTTTACAGCGAAATCAATGCGGACAACCTGAAAATGTATGCGGCTCCCTACGGCGAATACTATGTGAACCAAGGCATTTATCTGGAATTGTATTACGGCGGCGATCTTGTATATTCAAGCTTTCCGTATGCAATGGAGGAGCGTCCGGAGCTGGAAATACGACACGGAGAAAAAAGCGCAGTTACAAGAGAGGTGGAGGGGGAGCTTTATTATATCGTGACAGGTTATCTTGACGAGCCGTATTCCGGTATGAAGCTTGTATATCTGAAAAACATACAGTATCTGGCCGATTTTAAAGCACAGATGATCCGGCACGCCGTGACGACCGGCGCGATTATCTCCGTGCTGCTTTCCGTACTGATCCTTATCCTTTTATTGAAACTGACCCGGCCGATACGGAAGTTAAGCCATATGACCGAGGAAATCGCAGGGGGCAATTATCAGAAACGCGCTTCTGTAAAAAGCGGCGATGAAATCGGAGAATTTGCCCGGAATTTCAACGCTATGGCTGATTCCGTAGAGGCGCATATCCAAAAGCTCTCCGATATAACCGAGGAACGGCAGCGGTTTATCGACAATCTCGCCCATGAAATGAGGACTCCCATCACAGCGATCATGGGATACGGAGAATTTCTGAAATATGCGAATCATACGCCGGAGGAAGAGGGAAAAGCCATCGACTATATCATTCATCAAAGCGAAAGGATGAAAAGCATGGCATACAAATTGATGGACCTGGCAAGGCTCAACAAGACGGAGATCTTTCCCCGGACCGTCGATCTTCATAAAATACTGGAAGATGTGGAACGCACGCTGGAGCAGACCGTCAGGGAAAAGCGCGTTTACATGGAGAAAGACCTCAGGGTTGTTTTTATGGAAGGAGACGGGGATTTGATCGAATCCCTGCTGCTTAACATTGTGGAAAACGCTCTGCGGGCGGTGCCGGAAGACGGTAAAATCGAAGTGAAAACCCGCCGGGAAGAGGATGGATTTTTACTGACTGTCGCCGACAATGGCATTGGTATGAGCGAACATGATCGTTCAAAGGTGCTTGAACCCTTCTACCGTGCGGACAAATCAAGGTCGCGCGCTTACGGCGGCGCAGGGCTGGGGCTTGCCCTGTGCAAACAGATCTGCGATCTGCATCATGCCCGAATCGAAATTTTTTCTCAGCCGGAGCAGGGAACAGCAATAACGATTAAATTTACAACTTCGCCGCAACTCTGTGATGATTCCGAAACGCCCGGGGCTTATGATAGTCCTGTAAGCAGGCTTGCAGAATAAAAAAGAAGGAGTGAAGAATCACATGAAAAGAAAATTAGCGAACGCAGTACTGGGCCTGGCAGTGACGGCCTTAGCCGGAGCGGCGGTCATCGGAGCAAACGGCTATTTCACCGCCAGTGCTCTGGCGGCGGACAACCACCGGGAGGCTCCCGTGATTACCGCCGATACTGCTGAACCGGGACTCGCAGCCACAGTGGTCGTGGACGAGGACGGCAGGCAAGCTCTCGTCAGGAATGAGGCTCTCTCTGCCGAAGATCAGGCGCGTATGGAAAAGGATCTGGCGCTTAAAAAGAAGGCGGTGAAAGACTCAGCTCCCACCTTTATTGCCGGAACTCCGTCAGAAAACGATCTGCCGGAAGCGGAGGCGATTGAAATCGCGAAAAGCTCTGTTGTAGAGAAATTCGCCCTGACGGACGAGACCCTGTCAAGATTTACGATTTTCGCCACGCTCAACGTCGTGAATCCCGACCGGCCCGAGTGGCAAATCGTTTTCAATCCGACAGACCAAAATGATTTTTCCGAGATCGGGACATATTGCATTTATGTTATGTCCCCGTCTGGCGAAGTCGTCAAAATACTGTCGGCTGCCGATGGCGTGGGCTGAGGCGTTTGCCGCCGGCGAAACTTTTTAAAAGGGGAATTGCTAGAAAAAATGAGGGGTGTATCTGTCGCAATTTGCGAAGATACACCCCTGACGCAGTTATTGGTATTTAAATCATATCTTCCATCGAATAAAGGCCGCTGGATTTGTTCACGATGAATTTGGCGGCCTTCAGAGCGCCATAGGCGAAAATTCCTCTGGAATACACTGTATGGGTCACTTCGATCACCTCGTCGGGTCCGGCGAAGATCACCGTATGCTCGCCGGGAATGGTGCCGCCCCGAACTGCGTGGATTCCCATTTCCGTAATTTTGCACTGATCGTTTTTGCCGTGCCGTCCGAATATAAATTCTTTCTTTTTCTTTACGGCTTCATTGATGGCATTTGCAAGCAGAAGAGCGGTGCCGCTGGGGGAGTCGATCTTTTTGTTGTGGTGCTTTTCGATGATTTCAATATTGAAATCATCTTCCAGGCTCGGAACCGCGGTTTTCAGCATTTTGGAAACAACGTTGATTCCAAGGGACATATTTGCGGAATGGAAGACGGGAATTTCCTCCGAAGCCTTCCAGATCAGCTCCAGTTCCCGGTCGCCCAGGCCGGTGGTTGCGATGACTACGGGTACCTTGGCCTTTGTGCAGTAAGTAAGCAGATCCTCGATGGCGTCGTGGCGGGAGAAATCTATGATCACATCAGCCCTGGTTTCGCAGTCCAACGGGGACGTATACAGCTTGAACGGTACGGGTTCGCTTCCAATGTTCGGATCGATTCCCGCAATGACGCTGATATCGGGTTCCTGGGAAATAATGCTTTGAAGCGTTTTTCCCATTCTTCCGTTGCAGCCATGTAAGATGACGTTTAACATAAAAACCTCCTTTTGCTTGTTAATTTTCCGAAAGACTTTGTCACTGGCTCATTCGCAGTCGCTTACGTATGTCTGTATACGCGCGCTTCCTGCTCATTCGCCGTTTCGCGTCTTTCGAAAAATTTCCTGCGCAAACTTGATTGTTAATTTTGCGTAATGCGTTAAATAAGCCCGTAATCGGTGAGTTCTTTTCGAATGACTTCTATAGTTTTTTTGTCCGGTTCACAAAGCGGAAGCCTGTATTCCAGTTCTATTTTGCCCATCATATGCAATGCCGCTTTCACAGGAATCGGATTGACCTCGATGAACAGGGCGTCGATGAGGTGTTTCATCGCCAGTTGCAACCTGGCGGATTCCTTGATATTTCCGGAAAGATAATGCTTTACCATATCATGGGTGTCCTTCGGAATGACATTCCCCACCGTCGTAATAACGCCCAGTCCGCCCACGGAAAGCAGGGGCACGACCATATCGTCGTTTCCGGAATACAGCGCGAAATCGTCGCTTACGCTTTTCGCGATCTCAACCACCTGGGAGATGTTGCCGCTGGCTTCTTTGATGCCGACGATATTCGGATGCTTTGCCAGTTCAGAGACAGTAGAAGGGCTGATATTCACGCCAGTCCTGCCTGCAACCGAGTATACGATGATCGGTGTCTTTACTGCATCCGCAATTTTGGTATAGTGCTGAATCAGCCCTTTTTGTGTACATTTGTTGTAGTATGGAGTTACAAGCAGCAGCCCGTCAACGCCAGCCGCTTCCAGTTCCTGTGACATATAGATCGCATGTGCGGTATCGTTGCTTCCGGCCCCTCCGATGACAGGGATTCTGCCGGCCGCTTTTTCTACGGCATACTGAACAGTTTCAATATGTTCTTTGTCATTAAGTGTAGAAGCTTCTCCGGTGGTTCCGCAAACGATGATTGCGTCAATCTCCTGAGAAATCTGCCAGTCAATCAGCTGACCCAGGCTTGGAAAGTCAACCCCGCCATCCTTGAACGGCGTTACGATCGCGGTACCTGCGCCTGTGAAGAGTGTCATGAAGACTCACATCCTTCTTACTTAACTATTCAATTTTCTTGTCTTAGCATCGGTTGACAAGCCTGATGCTATTGTTCTCCTTACCATTCTATGTGATATCTGCACATGTGTTATCGTTTTTCGCGAATATTATTCTCTGCCCAATCCTTCAGAATTATTCTTTGATCAATACTTCCGCGATCTGTACCGCGTTGGTTGCGGCGCCTTTGCGGATATTGTCCGCCACGATCCACAGATTAAGGCCGTTGTCGACGCTGAAATCCCTCCGGATCCTTCCCACAAATACTTCATCCTTTCCGGCGGCCGCCCTGGCAAGGGGATAGACGGAATTGGCAGGATCATCCTGAACAACGATACCCGGCGCTTCAGAGAGCAGATTTTTGATATCTTCCACTTCGAAGGGCTTTTCAAGCTCCACGTTGACGGATTCGCTGTGGGAATCAAACACGGGGACGCGGACCGTTGTCGCCGTGATCCGGATCGCATCGTCTCCGAGAATCTTCTGTGTCTCATTGACCATCTTCATTTCCTCTTTCGTATATCCGTTTTCAAGGAATACGTCGATCTGCGGCAGGCAGTTGCCCGCGATGGGATGGGGGTACGCCTTCATGATATCGTTGCCCGCAAGCCCTTCCTTAAGGTCGTTGATCCCCTTTAACCCGGTGCCGGATACCGCCTGATAGGTCGAGTAAACGATCCTTTTGATGCCGTATTTGTCATAAAGCGGCTTCAGGGGGACTACCGCCTGGATGGTGGAACAGTTGGGGTTTGCGATAATCCCCTTATTCCATGCGATGTCCTGCGGATTAACCTCGGGGACGACAAGGGGCACTTCCTTATCCATTCTCCAGGCGCTGCTGTTGTCGACGACGATTACGCCTTTGGAAGCCGCGATGGGCGCGAACTTCAGGCTTGTTGAGGCGCCTGCGGAGAAAAGGGCGATATCGATTGGTTTGTCAAATGAGTTTTCAGTCAGTTCCTCAACGATATAATCCTTACCCTTGAATGTGACGGTAGTGCCCGCAGACTTTGCGGACGCCATCATATATAGATTTTCAAAAGGAAAATTTCTTTCCTCCAATACCTTTAAGAATGTGCTGCCCACAAGTCCTGTAGCTCCAACGATAGCTAAGTTAGGTTTTCTGTTCATGGTAATTCCTCCTCTATGTAATTATT
>DATMXY010000339.1:0-7150 GCA_035561275.1 Anaerovoracaceae bacterium
CTCCTTTGGGAGCGTACCGCGCAATCATAACCAGAATTTCTAATCAAGAGGGTTCCAGTAATGGCAGAAAAACGTGATTATTATGAGGTCCTTGGGTTGAAAAAGGGTGCGGCGGAGGATGAGATCAAAAAGGCGTTCCGTAAGAAGGCCATGGAATACCATCCGGACCGCAACCCCGGCGACAAGGCCGCAGAAGAAAAATTTAAAGAAGTAAACGAGGCATACAGCATTCTTTCCGACCCTCAGAAGAAAGATAAATACGACAGATTCGGCCATGCGGGCGTGGACCCCAACGCCGGCTTCGGCGGCGGCGGTTTCGGCGCCGGAGGCTTCGAGGATATATTCGGCGATCTTTTCGGCGGAATGTTCGGCGGAGGCTTCAGCCAGGCAAATGCCAGGAGAAGGAACGGCCCGAGAAAGGGTCAGGACCTGCAGAAAAGCGTCGGCATTTCATTCGAAGAAGCTGCTTTCGGCACAAAGAAGCAGATCCAGATCAATAAATATGTCAATTGCGAGAGTTGCGGCGGCAGCGGAGCGGAAAAGGGCTCCGAAAAGATGACCTGTCCGAAATGCGGCGGTACCGGCGAGTCCAGGACGACGCAAAGAACGCCTTTCGGCCAGTTCACAAACGTACAGTCATGCGATAAGTGCGGCGGCACGGGCGAGGTGGTTGAACAGCCCTGTCACGCATGCGGCGGTTCCGGCAAAGTCCGTAAGACAGTGACTATTTCCGTGGACATTCCGGCCGGAGTCGACAATGATTCGGTCATTTCCATCAAAGGGCAGGGAGAACCCGGGTCCAACGGCGGCCCCGACGGAGACCTGTATGTCGTCGTATCCGTCCAGTCCCACCCTCTGTTTACGCGCAGGGGCACCGATTTGTGGCTTGATATGCCAATCACCTTCAGTCAGGCTGTGCTGGGAGACGACATCGTCGTTCCGACGCTTAAGGAGAAGGTTTCCTATAAGATACCCGCGGGCACGCAGCCGGAAACTGTGTTCCGCCTGAAAGGAAAGGGGATCAAATCCCTCAGATCCGCTAAGGTCGGGGACCTTTACGTCAAGGTTACGCTGGAGGTGCCGACCAAGCTGACGGGGGAACAGAAGAAGCTCATTGAGAAGCTTGGCGAATCCTTCAGCACGGACGGTTATTCGAAGAGGAAAAAGTTTTCCGACGCCATGAAGGAGATTTTCAAGTCTTAACGGTCGCAACCATTGAGATGCAGCGGCGCTGCAAGGAAGCGGCCGTTGGAAACGCACAGATGAAAGAAAATTTTCTACAGTCGAAAATTTTCTATGGAGGCGTTACAAATGCAATATATAGAAGTTAAAATTTATACCGCGCCGGAGGAAATCGACCCGCTTACCTGTATCCTTATGGATCTGGGGATAGCGGGTTTTGCTGTGGAAGACGCCCGGGATATTTATGACTTGATGGATAAAAAAAATACGTATGACTGGGACTATATCGACGAGAGCCTGATGCAGCCGGAGAATATAAAACCCAATGTTACGTTCTATCTGGAAGCGACGGAAAAGGGCCGAAAGACGCTTGCGGGGATCCGGGAAGAACTTCGCAGCGACGGCAGGATTGAGCTTGTCTGGAAAACCGTCGATGACTCCGAATGGAAGGACAACTGGAAGGAGTATTTCAAACCTGCCAGGATCACGGACAGGATCGTGGTCAAACCGACCTGGGAGGAATATGAGCCTGCCGCCGGCGAGCTGGTCATTGAGATCGACCCGGGCATGGCCTTCGGAACCGGCGCCCATCCAACGACTTCGCTGTGCGTGAAGCTTCTGGAAAAATACATTACTCCGGGAGAGGACACGGTTCTTGATGTGGGCTGCGGCTCAGGGATCCTGTCCGTCGCCTCTGCGCTTCTTGGCGCAAAGGAAGTGACGGCAGTGGATATCGATCCTGTCGCCGTTGAAGTAACGAACGAGAATGTAGAGCTGAACCGACTGGCCGGGAAAATTACGGTATCGGAAGGGGATCTCACCAAAGGTCTGAGCATTAAGGCAGATATCGTCGCGGCCAACCTCATGGCGGATCTGGTGATGATGCTGTCGAAGGACATTGGAGCGCATTTGAAGGGTAAAAGCGTCTATATCTCATCAGGAATCCTCATAGAAAAGAAGGATCAGGTTGCGGCGGCCATCAAGGAATGCGGGTTCCGCATCCTGGATGTCCTTGAGGACGGGGAATGGTGCGCCATCGCCGCGCAGCTATAAATAATGAGACGGCTGGCGAGGGATGGCGCTGGAAAGAGGATTATGAACAGGTTTTTTGTGGATCAAAGCGCGGTGGGCGACCGCACCATAAGGATTACCGATGCGGACGACAGGAAGCATATGACAAAGGTGCTGCGCCTCGGCGTCGGCGACACCGTCGGTATCTCCGATTCCGTACAGTTTGAATATACTGCGGAGATCATGGAAATCGGGAATGACTCCATCGAAGCCAGGATCCTGGACAAACAGAAATTTGCACGGGAGCCGGAGTTGAAGATTACTTTGTTCCAGGGGGTGCCGAAACAGGGCAAGATGGAGACGGTCATCCAGAAGACCGTGGAATTGGGCGTCTGGTCCATTGTGCCCGTATTTACCGACAGGTCTGTGGTCGTCGACCATGGTAATTTCCGTAAAAAAATAGAACGGTGGCAAAAAATCGCGGATGAGGCGGTAAAGCAGTGTAAAAGGGGCATCATTCCGCAGATCCGGTGGGAAATGACATTTCTGGAAATGCTGGACAGCCTGCCCGACTTTGATTTGATCCTGTTTCCCTATGAAAATGAAGAAAAGCAATCCATCAAGGATTGCCTGAGAAGGATTCAGGAAAGACCTAAGACGGCAGCCGTTATCATCGGTCCGGAGGGAGGCTTTTCCGACAGCGAGGCGGAAGCGCTCGTCAAAGCGGGAGCGCAGAGCGTATCCCTGGGAAAGACCGTCCTGCGGACGGAGACCGCCGGGATGGCAGCAATCGCTATGGCGATGTACGAACTGGAACTGTGACCGGCGAAGGCAAATAGATTTGAATATCAGTTCCCGTCGGGTTCCTGATCCGGAACAGGGCCTGCCAGTTCAAGGCCGGTTTCCCGGGGCGGAGCAAGGGCCCGGAAGAAATCCTCACTTGACTGATTCGGCGGTCTTAATACGCGTTTCAGCCGGAAAAGGCAATCCGGATCCCGGGTGATATAATTGACTCCTTCCCTGCAGCTGAGAGAGGCGCGAAAGCCCATACTTTCCAATATATTGCGGGAGCTTTGACTGATGGCGCCATAAGGATAAGTAAAAGCTGACGGCCGCAGACCGGTGTTCTGCTGGATTTTATCCTGCAAGGAGCCAAGATCTTCTTGCAGCGCCGCCCGATACTGATCAATGCTTTCACCCGATTTCTGCATGGAACCGCGGCGGCCGGATCCGTTCGCGTGCATGTCATAGGAATGATTCTGGATTTCAACATAGCCTGAGGCACTCAGTTCTTTTATTTCGCCCCACGTCAGATAAGAATAGTTGGGGTTTTGATCCGTGATCAGGGTGGCTTTATCGGTGAACTCGCCGATAATTGAGATGACGGCCTTCATATCATACTGCCTGAGCAGGGGATAGGCGTAAATATAATTGTTGTAAAAACCGTCGTCAAAAGTGATGAGCACCGGCCTTTCCGGCAAAGGCACGCCGTTGTCCACGTATGCGATCAGATCTTTAATTAGGACCGGCGTATAGTTGTTTTCTTTTAAATATTTCAGATCCTTTTCGAACATCTTCGGATTGATAGAAAAAACATTCTGAAACCGGTAATCTTTGACCAGCCCATGGTACATGATAACAGGGAGCGGGATACTGCCTTCCGGCGCGGAAGATAAAAGATAAGCCGTCTCTGCCTTCCGGCTGCTGTCTTTCATGTTTTCCGTCTGCAGAAAATAGCTGGGTTCAGTAAAGTCATAAGCCCGGTAATATTCTTTTGTTTTTTCATCCTTATATACCTGGCATTTGTTTTTCAAAAGCAGCTCACAGATGTAGTACATATCGACCCAGATCTGATTTGGGCTGTCTTTCAGTTTCTCGTCGAAGATCAGCTGCATCCCCACATGGAGATGGGGCGTGTCTATATTATTCACGTTTTCTTTTCTGCTGTAACCGGTTCTTCCGGAATAACCGATGACGTCGCCTGCCCGGACGGCTTTCCCCACATAAAGGTCGGCGGTGTAGGGGCGGTCCTTTCTCAGATGCGCGTAATAATAATAGCGCTTTTTGTCAAAGCTTCGTATTCCGACGCGCCAGCCGCCGTACTGATTCCAGCCCATCGCTTCGACGATGCCGCTTTCGATGGAAACGACGGGAGTGCCGGTCCCGACCATAAGATCATGTCCGAAATGCCTTCTCTTGAATCCGTAGCTTCTGCTGTTTCCGAAATCATCAAAATCGGAATACCAGTATCCAGATGGGATCGGAGAGAAAGCTTTTAATCCGTATTTTGCTTCCCAGACAATATTTCCGCCGGTTTCCGATTCTACAGGCACCTGTTCCATATATTCGCCGAGGAAACCGCCCAGGACCGCGGTATAGGCCTCGTTATAGTAATCGTACAGCTTCAGGCCGTCGGTTATGGACTCAATGGATTCTCCCTTGTTCAGGCGTTCTACCAGAGCGTCCAGGTCCTTTGCTTTATAGTTCTTGAAATTGCCGCCGTATTTTGCGCTGAGATAGGCCAGGAGTTCAGTCCATTTCAAATGGATCTCCGTATCGTAGGATTCGATATCCATATACATGGTTTTTTCCAGAAGTTTGTACGGCACGTCAAAATCGACCCATTTGATCGTCTTCTCTTCCGAATCGGCCTGCACGACCGGAACGATCGCCGGCAGAGCCTTGAACAGGAAAAAGGAAAGCCCGGCAGCCAAAACCACAATAAAAATAATGATGAACTTCATCAGTTTCGGATGCAGGTATCTGAAGAACCTGAACTTTCTTTTCATTAACCTCAATGGAAATTACCCCCGGGACAGTATCTATCGTATTAAAAAGATATGCCGGAACGTTATAAATTATGATTGCTCGCTCTGATTGCGGAAATACCCGCAGCATGCTGTAAAAATTGAAAGGACTGCCCAAGGCAATCCTTTCAATGTAACCTATTCAGCTGAGATTCTGTTAATAGTTATAGTCTCCGGAGACGACCTCACCGCTGAAGACGGTGGTCAGTACCTGAGTCTTGTCTATGTCGAGTGGATTGATCTTGAAGATATCCTGGTCAACGACGATCAGATCGGCAAATTTTCCACTTTCAAGGGAACCGACGGTATCTTCCCGGAACAGCTGATAAGCGCCGTTGATGGTGTAGGCCTTTACCATATCCAGTACGGTGAGCCTTTCAGCCGGGTTCAGCAGCCAGGTGGGATCGTCGATGTCGGTGATGTCGTCTACGCCGTAATATTCCGCGTTTTCCAGGTTCCTTGTAACGTCGGCTTCAATCGCCCAGAACGGGTTGTTGACGGAGGTTACCGGGTGGTCGCCGGAGGAGGTCAATACCGCTCCGTTGTCGAGCAGCGACTTTGCCGGGTATTCCTTCCAGCCGCGTTCCTCGCCTAGGACTACGCCGTCCACATATTCATACCATTCTGGCTCTTTGAAATGCCAGTAAGGCTGCATGACCGCGATAACACCCAATTTGCCGAATCTCGGTTTGTCAGCGTCGTCCACCACCTGCAGATGGGTGATGGCATTTCTGGCCTTTATGGACGGGTTATGTTCCTGCGCATATTCAAAGGAATCAAGGACCAGCCTTGTGGATGCGTCTCCGATGGAGTGAACATGGATTTGGAAGCCTGCTTTCATCGTTTTGTCGAAATATTGATCCAGCTCATCGGGATCCCAGTAAAATTCGCCTCTGTAATCCGGATCGAGCCCTGCTTCGGGAGCGTACGGCTCAAGCAGATAAGCGGTGGTTCCTTCCACAACGCCGTCGGCAAAGTATTTCGTAGTTGTTACATCGATCAGATCAGATTCATATTTCTTTTTCATATCTACCACGGCTTGCAGCTGAGGTTCAAAGGGGGTGTCATTGTCGATGAGACCCGCCAGGTTGACACGCATGGTCAATTTGTCCTGGTCTTCAAGTTCCTCATATCTTGCCGGATCCACATCGATCGGCGCGATGGACATGATGCTGGTATAGCCCCAGCCGTTCATGCTTTCCTGGAAATATTTTATGGCCTCCGCTTCCTGCTCAGGGCTGTAGGTCTGAGCCATGGTGAGCAGGGAAGAGGCGTCCGTAAGATTACCCCAGGGCTCCCCGGTGACAGGATCCTTGTGTACGAGCCCGCCTGCGGGATTCGGCGTATCCTTCGTGATTCCGTTCATTTCCAGGGCTTTTGAATTCAGCCATCTGTTATGGCCGTCCAGGGAGGTCAGGATGATGGGTTTGTCTGCACAGATTTCATCCAGCCATTCCTTCTTCGGGCCTTTGGGATCGTCGCTGATGCCCAGGGAGTAACCGGAACCCCAATATACGTCCAGATCCGGATTTGCGTCCACGAACTCTTTGATGGAAGCCAATGTAGCATCCTTTGTAAGAGAATCATAAAGATAAATGTCATAGAGCTCCGTCAATGCGGTGCCCGGCGCATGTACGTGACCGTCGATGAATCCGGGCATAACGGTTTTGCCCTTCAGGTCAACGACCTGGGTGGCGATTCCTGTGTAGGCTGCGGCCCCTGTATCGGAACCTACATAGAGGATTTTGTCGCCTTTTACGGCAATGGCCTCTGCCACGGTATTTTTGCCGTCAATGGTATAAATGACCCCGTTTTCCAGGATCGTATCGGCTGCCGTCTGAGGCGCGGGGGCCGGCGCAGGTTCACCGGCAGGCGGGTCGGCGGGCGAAGCGGGTGGGATTTCAGGGGCTGCCGCCGACGAATCCGGAATTTTAATGACCTGGTCCACATAGATCAAATGAGGATTTTTGATTTGATTGTATTCAGCGAGGTCCTGATAGGTAGTGCCAAACTGTTCGGCAATTTTCCAGAGCACGTCACCGGCCTGGACCGTATAGGAATTCGCTCCGAAAGAAAAGCCAAAGCTGCCGAAGACAAGAGCTGTGATCAGCAAAATGCTGACTGCCAATCGTTTCTTCATGACATAACCT
>DATMXY010000340.1:0-9659 GCA_035561275.1 Anaerovoracaceae bacterium
CTCATAAAGGAAAGCGGAAATCATGAGTGAAAAGATCTGTTATGTTACTGACAAAGAACCTTTTGAGTACACATTATCCATTCTCAGCGGAAAATGGAAGCTCAAAATAATTTATTTTCTTGCCTGTGCCAGCCCGGTAAGATACAGCGTCCTGAAAAAGAGCATAGACGGGGTAACGCATAAGATGCTGAGTTCACAGCTGAAAGAGCTCGAGCAGGAGGAAATTGTCTCTCGGAAAGAATATCCTCAGATTCCCCCAAAAGTGGAGTATTCCCTGACGCCTAAAGGCCGAAGTCTCATTCCGCTTGTTATGGACATGTGCAATTGGGGCAGGGAGCACGCTTCGCCACAAGAAAAATAGCTCCTGGTTTATGCGCCAGTATTAAAACGGTGAAAGGTATTCAACAATGGACAGCCGGATTATTTTAGCTTCCTCTTCGCCGAGGAGGATCGAGATGATGAAAAAGAACGGGATCGATCCGATCATTATACCTTCTTCCGTGGACGAAAACTGCCCCTTGGAGCTGACGATGGGACAGGCCGTCATGTTCCTCGCTCTAAAAAAAGCGCTGAATGTCGAAAACAGCCTGTTGACGGAACAGGGCGGAATACGGGGAAAATCTGAAACAGCTTCCGCGGCGCAGGCCAGGATACAACCCCCGTCAGTGATCATCGCCGCAGATACCGTCGTTTATAAAGACGGGATCATAGGAAAGCCTTCCGACAGAACCGATGCGGTGGATACGCTGAAGCTTCTCCGGGATACAAGCCATTTCGTCGCCACGGGCGTCGCGATGGTACGGCCCGGTGAACCGAAACGGTCGATATTTTATGACGTCACCGAGGTATTTTTCAAAGATTACAGCGACGAAGAAATCCAAAACTATGTCGATACCGACGAACCCTGGGACAAAGCAGGCAGCTATGCGATCCAGGGAGCATGGGGAAGGCACGTCTCCCATATCAACGGAAGTTATGACAATGTCATAGGCTTCCCATGGGAACGGATCCAGAAGGAATTGCAGAAGAACTGGCCTGAAATCAATTTATAAAACTACGGTATAGCATAAAGTAATGTGAAACCGGGGTGTAATATTGTCAACTACCCACCACTTAAAGCCTGATGGCATTTGAAGTACGGGCTTGCGACTGCCCGGCAGTAAAAGCGGCTTTTTACCTCCTGCCTTTGGCTAATAGCCTGGTTCGTAGAATATGCGAGTGGCGTCGCATCGCGGGACGGCTGACAGCGCCCCTTGCAGGTGAGATCTACTCATCTGCAACTGCACTCAGGTACTCGATTCCCTTACGGTACAGATTCATCGCGGCAATGCGGTCGTCATTAGACCGGTAGCCGCAGGCTTTGCAGGTAAAAAGATGGTTTTTCCGATCGCGGTTATCTTTACTGATATGGCCGCACTTCGGGCAGGTCTGAGACGTATGGGCAGGATCGGCAGCAATCGTCTTTGAGCCATACAGTACAGCCTTGTACTCCAGCTTTTTACGCAGGTCGTAAAATGCCCAGCTTACAGTGAGATACCGGTTTTTCAGGCTTACGCGCTCTGTGGCATTGCGGATTCCGGTAAGGTCCTCAAGAACAAACAGGGTATTGACCGGGCTTGACGTTACGAGTGCCTTAGATACCCGATGGTTTACATCATGCATCCAACGGTTTTCTCGTGAGCCGGTTTTCTTAAGCCTACGCCTGGCGCTGGGAGTGCCCCGCTGCTGCAGTTCCTTCCTAAGCTGCTTGAATTCCGCGCGGCGCTGCTTGATTTCCCTTCCGGGACAGAAAACGGTTTTACCATCGGAGTTATAGGATACAGCAAGGAAGTTGATCCCAAGATCAATGCCGACGACATTGGAAAGGTCCTCATCCGAGCAGCCTAAACCGCTTTTGGTCATAGGGATATGCAGGAACCACTTACCATTCCTGGTAACGAGCTTAGCAGTGCCGAAGGTCCAAGAGCCGTCAAAGTACTTCTCCATGCCATCCATACGGAAAGCCATCCTAATACGGCCTTCCAGGGTATTTACGGAGAAAACACCGCTGCACAGGGAGTAATCCCTGTTCCAGACAAGGTTGTACTCAAGTTTCTTGAAGATGGGACGGACCCATTTGTTATCAACGGAACGAATCGCTTTATACCTGGAAACGACAGTCTTGAGGACGGACTGTGCCATCTGGGAACGGAGGGAAAACCTTGCACGGAGATCATAGTAAAGAGCCTTGTTGAGAGACACCGGATTCAGATCGCAGGTGTGGAAGATATATGCTGCAACGTAATTGCAGGCGCTGGTGTAAGCCCGCATTGTCGCAAGCAGCAGCGCATGCTCCTCTGATGCCGGCAGGATCCTGAGCTTTGCGGTGATTGTAAGATCCATAGCGTATACCTCACTGTACTCATCTAGTATACTCATTATACTATATTACAGCAAGGAAGTCAAACCCATGTTCGAAATATATGTTCCCGTTTTTTATTCTTAGAAAGGAGGGGCGCATTCCTCCCGCCACTTATCGAAGTGGGGGTATCCTGCGCAGTTATGATGAAGAAAGCGGACCGAATTAAGTTATCAAAAGAAACCCATGAACAAATGATTGTGGAAATAAAGCGGTATTTTTTAAACGAAAGAGAGGAAGAATTGGGCGATCTGGCCGCCGGCTTGTTCCTGGACTTCATCATGGAAGAATTGGCTCCGGAATTTTATAACCAGGGAGTTTTTGACTCCTGCAATTTTATGAAAGATAAAAGCGAAGATCTGTTAACCATACAAATCTAGAAAGAGACAGGTTGCGCTGTCCCCTTTTCAGCCTGACAGGCACTATTGCCCTTTTTCGCGCATATAATCTAACACATTTGCAAGGAAAGGGGCTTTCTGTATGAGCATATCGTTGATACTTGCATCCCTGCTGCTGTCGGATCCACTCCTTTTATTATCCTCTTACGTCTCCATGGGGAATTCCTTCCCGCAGCCGCTGACCGACAAGGAAGAAGCCTATTATCTCGCCCTTTACGAACAGGGAGACAAAGAGGCGAAGAACATCCTTGTAGAGCGCAATCTGAGGTTGGTCGCACATATCGCAAAAAAATATGCCAATACAGGAAAAAATCCCGACGACCTGATATCCATCGGGACCATAGGCCTCATCAAATCCGTCAACACCTATAACAGGAGCAAAAGCGTCCGGCTTGCGACCTATGCGGCAAAATGTATCGAAAACGAGATCCTCATGAACATCCGGACGACGAAGAAGACGAAAATCGAGATATCGCTGAACGATCCCGTCGGTACGGATAAGGATGGAAACGAAATCAATTTCAACGATATCCTGGGTACCGACACCGACGCCATCATCGACGATATCGACAACAAAATGCAGGTAAAAAAACTTCATGACGCTATTTTTCATCTCCTGAAGGACAGAGAAAGGATGGTGATTGTCAAACGCTTCGGACTTGCAGGAGAAAATGCTAAAACGCAGAGGGAGGTGGCCAAGGAGCTTGGTATTTCCCGCTCTTATGTTTCAAGGATCGAAAAAAAAGCTATTTTAAAATTGAAAGAAGTATTTTCGGAGGAATACGAGCTGTAGAGCACACGTTATTTAAGGTACTCTGCCATCTGGCGGAACAGGGGAACCGCCGAGCTTCTTCCGGAGCCTCCCGACTCCACAAAAACAGTAATTACATATTGGGGTTCTTCAGCGGGGAAGAAACCGGTGAACCAGCCGTGAACCACCATCTCCCCACGCCAGGCCGCTTCTGCAGAACCGGTCTTCCCTGCGACGGTTACCCCCACATCTGTTAAGTTATTCGCAGTACCGTAATTAACGGTATCGACCATCAGTGATTTGATGTAATCCGCAGTTTTGCTGCTGATTACCCGTCTCGAGGGCGTTTTTTCCAGATATTCGGTCTCTCCTCCTTTTGTGGTTCCCTTGACAAGGGACAGGCCGTAATCGATCCCTCCTGAAGCGATGATGGCGGTGATCCTGGCCGCCTGAGCCGGCGTGATCAGCAGTTTGCCCTGCCCGATGGACAGATTCCCGATCCCCGCCCCCTGTATATCCTGAGTTCCGGGTAGCAAACCGGTTTTTTCTTCAACCTTTCCCTGGAATGCCCGTTGACCCACGCCGAAAGCCTCGGCCATCTTCAGGATCTCCTCCCCGCCTGTCTGCATCCCGATTTGAATAAACGCGGAATTGCAGGATTTGGCAAAGGAGTCCTGGAGATTGATTTCCCCATGGCCTTCTTCCTTTGAGCAGTTGATCCTGATCCCGTTGATCTCTTCATATCCCTTGCAGTAAAACATGGAGTCTTCATTCACCGCCCCCGATTCCAGCGCAGCCGCGGCGACGATGATTTTAAATATGGAGCCGGGCGGATACAGGCTCTGAGTCGCTTTGTTGATGAACTCTTCATTGCTGCTGTCCAGATACTCTTCCACACGGGAGGGATCATAAGACGGCGTGCTGGCGCCGGCCAGGACTTCGCCGGTCTTTGCGTCCAGAACGATGATGGAACCGCTCCGGCCGGAATCCTTCAGCACCTGCTCCGCCTTTTTCTGGATCTTGAGATCAAGGGTCGTAATGACGCCGTAGTCCGGATTTACAACCGTGCTGAAAATACCCAGCCCGGGGATAATCATCCGCTTCCCGTCCACGGAGGCGTAGACGACCTTCTTCTTCATTGACAGAATATCGTCGAACTCCTTCTCAAGGCCGGAAGCGCCGGTGCCGTCGATTTCGTTGATATAACCGACAAGATGGACAGCCGGCTGTTCCTCCTCATAACGGGTGGCGCCTTTAATAATGAAAGCGTCGTAATCGCGCTTCAGGACATAAGCCGCGTCTTCGCTGAACAGACTGCTGCGATAAACGTAATACCGCTTGCTTTCATTCTCCACCTTATCGGCGCCGATGAACTGAAAGATCCTGGCTGCGGTCGCATCCATCTCTTCCTTTTTTATGATATAGATAAAGCTCTCGTCGGCTCCGGTCAGACGGTTTCCGTTACGGTCGAAAATGGTTCCTCTGGTGTCTTCGCCGTTCAGGGTGATCCTCTGCTGTTTTGCGTTAGCAGAGGCAAACCGTTCATTCTCCAGGATCTGGACCTGTGTCAGCCTGGCGGCCAATAATGTGAGCAGAAATAAAAAGCCGATAAAGAGCGCGATCAATCTTCTCCTCATGATTAATAAAACCCCCTGAAGCTATTTTCCCATAGTCAGAGGGTTTTTATACTTGTTGAGCGCTTGCCGGAAGAAAGTCCCATTGCGCTCGCGACTCATAGTGCATAAAGTCTAAAAGCCTAGAGTTCGTGCATAAAGAGTCCGCTGCCGAGCTTCGGCTCAAACCACGTGGATTTGGGCGGCATGACCATTCCTTTGTCGGCAACCGCCAGCAGATCGGATATGGAGACGGGATGAAGCGCAAAAGCCACGGCCATGTCAAGCGCCACCCGCCGTTCCAGCTCTTCCAGGCCACGGATTCCGCCCACGAAATCGATCCGTTTATCCGTCCGCGGGTCCACGATGCTCAAAACAGGCTCCAGCAGGTTTTCCTGAAGGATGGATACATCCAGGCACTTGATGACGTCTTCGTCGCAGACGATCTCCGGCTTCGCCGTCAGCTTGTACCACTGCTCTTTCAGATACATGCCGAAGGTATGTTTCGCTTCCGGCCGGTAAGGGCTGTTGGCCGCAGGTTCGACGGTAAATCTTTCTGATATCTTGTTCAGGAATTCTTCAGGGGAAAGGCCGTTCAGATCCTTCACGACGCGGTTGTAGTCAAAAATTTTGAGATCGGCGTCGGGAAAGATGACCGCCATAAAATAATTGAATTCTTCCTCACCCATATAATCCGGATTCTCTTTCCTGCGCTTCTGGCCGACCTTTACGGCGGAGGCGGAACGGTGATGGCCGTCGGCGATATACAGGAAGTCGATCTCCCGGAAAAGGGATACCAGCGAGCCGACGACACTCTGGTCGGTGATTGCCCAGAGGTTATGGCCGATCCCGTCTTTTGTTATAAAATCATATTCCGGAGCATGGCCGCCCATCCACCCTTCGATGAGGGTGCGCAGCCTTTTGTCCCCCCGGTAGGTCAGAAAGACAGGTTCCGTATTGGCATTGCAGACGTCGAAATGGTTGATGCGGTCTATCTCCTTTTCCACCCTGGTGAATTCGTGTTTTTTGATGGTATCGTCCAGATATTCGTCAATGGAGACGCAGCCCACGATCCCCACCTGGGAGCGGCCGTCCATTACCTGCTTATAAATGTAAAGCATGGGCGCTTCATCCCGGATCAATATTTCATTGGCTAAAAGATCATCTATATTTTTCCTTGCTTTTGCGTAAACCGGCTCGGAATAAGGGTTTTCCACATGGGGCAGATCGATCTCCGACCTGCAGACATGCAGAAAGCTGTATGGGTTCCCCTCCGCCATTTTTGCCGCCTCCTCCCGGTTCATCACGTCGTAGGGAAGAGATATCACCCGCTCGGCATATTCCTTTGCCGGCCTTACTGCCCGGAAGGGCCTTACGATTGCCATTTCACTACCTCCAAAATTTTCTGTGTCACATCTTCGATGGTCATTCCCGTCGTATCCAGTTCTATGGCGTCATCCGCCTTTTTCAGGGGGTTAAGCTTCCGTGTGGAGTCATTGTGATCCCTCCCGATGATGTCCGCCTCCACCTGCGCAAGGTCTGCCGTCTCACCCTTTTCATTCAGTTCCAGCCATCTTCTCTTTGCCCGCTCGGCGGCGGAGGCTGTCATAAAGAATTTATATTCGGCGTCCGTCAGGACGTTGGTTCCGATATCCCGGCCATCCATCACAACGCTTTTTGTTTGTCCCATCTTTTTCTGAAGGGCTACGAGTTTTTCCCTGACCTCCGGCAAGGCGGAACAGTCCGACGCCATCTTTGACACTTCCGGCGTCCTGATCCTGTCATTTACGATTATGCCGTCAAGAATAATATTTCCGTCGAAAAAATCGATTTCCGTCTGTGCAAGCAGCCGTTTCAACCCTCCGTTATCGCCAAGGCCGACCCCGTTTTGCAGGATCTTCAGCCCGATGGCGCGGTACATTGCCCCCGTGTCGATATAGTCGATTCCCAGCAGTTTTGCGACGCGTTTTGCGATGGTGCTCTTGCCCGCTCCGGAGGGGCCGTCAATAGCGATCCTTGTCTTATCTCCCATTCGGCTTTTCCTTTCCCAGCAGTTTCTCGATCTCGGCGATGAACGTGTTCACGTCCTTAAACTGTCGGTAGACGGATGCAAACCGGACATAGGCGACCTCATCCAGATTCTTAAGATGCTCCATGATGACCTCCCCGATCAGCTTGCTTTCCACTTCCTTTTCCATCATATTGTTGAGCCCGCGTTCGATATCGTCCACAATTTTTTCAATATCCGCGATGGGCACCGGCCGTTTTTCACAAGCCTTGATGATCCCGTTCATAACTTTGTTCCTGTCAAAGGCCTCGCGGCTGCCGTCTTTCTTGATGACCATGAAGTTCATCTCTTCGACCTTTTCATATGTGGTGAAACGCTTATTGCAGCTGTCGCATTCCCGTCTGCGCCTGATGGCATGTCCTTCTTCCGTCGGCCTTGAATCAATCACTCTGGTATCCAGGTTTTCACAAAATGGGCATCTCATCTTATTTCCTCCATTACTGTAATAGCATCGGTTAACAACCGATGTCGGATCGGCTATACAATCGCTATTCGTTCATGGATTCATTTTACCCATATCTTGTGCCTTATGCAAGTTTTTTATCGTTTCACTCATGATCCCCGTACCGGTCTTTGTCAAACCCGCCGTATGCCGCCGATCTCGTCATATGGTTCCTTTCGTAGCCGTCCATCTCAAGGATCCCCGCTACGTCCACCAGGATCACATCGTCGCCGATCCGCTTGATATCCTTCCATTTGATGATATAATCGCTGTCCCTCCATCCGAAAAAGCTTAAAAAGCTTTTCTGCGCGGGGACGATGATGCCTTCGATGGTCCCTTTTTCCAGATTTATCTCAATATCATAGACAAAACCAAGGCTTTTCCCGTCGTAGATATTGATAACCTCTTTATTCTTCAGGTCCTGTGTGCTGATCATTCCGCTTTTCCCCCTTTATCCTTTCCGCTGCGACTTGCCCCGCAGTCAGGAAATAGTTCCGTATACGCGATTCACTCTTTTGATATATTTATGTGCCGATAAGAAAAAGTATGCCCGTTTGGACATACTTTTTCTTATCATCAGTTATAAGCACCGTGACGGGTGGCTGAAAGCAGGCTCACATATGATAGGCGACTTCCTTGTGGATGGAAACGTCCAGCCCTTCTTTTTCTTCCAGTTCCGTTACGCGGACCGGAGTAAAGATATTCGTAACCTTCAGGATGATGAGGGTAACAACGAAAGCGTAGACCGCCGTGATCACGACCGCCAGCAACTGCACAAGCAACTGATGCACGTTGCCTTCAATCAGGCCGCCGACTCCGTTTACGGAGCTTACGGCAAATATCCCGACCGCAATGCTGCCCAGCATTCCGCCGACTCCGTGTACGCCCCAGACGTCAAGGGCATCATCCCACTCTAACTTAACGCGGAGCTGTATCGCATAGTAACAGACCGCGCCGGAAAGCAGACCGATCACAACGGCAGCCCATGGCTGTACAAAGCCCGCGGCCGGCGTAATGGTCGCCAGCCCTGCGACCGAGCCGGTCAATACGCCGACGAAGCTCGGCTTTTTTTCTCTTATCCAGGAGATCGCCAGCCACGTTACCATCGCGACAGAAGCAGCGATATCCGTATTGACAAAGGCGGTTGCCGCCACTCCGTTGGCGCCGAGCGCACTTCCGCCGTTGAACCCGAACCAGCCGAACCAGAGCAAAGCGGTTCCCAGTGCGACATGAGTGATGTTGTGCGGTTCCCTCTCTTCGGACGACGAGATATTTCTCTTTCCGACAAAGATAACGGAAGCCAGAGCAGCGAGACCGGCGCTGGTGTGCACCACCATACCGCCTGCGAAGTCAACGACTCCCATCTGCTGCAGGAAGCCTCCGCCCCAGATCCAATGGGTAAGAGGACAGTAAATCAATACACTCCAGGCAACAAGGAAGATCAGATAACTTTTAAAGCTCACCCTGTCTGCAAAAGCCCCTGTAATCAGCGCCGGCGTTATGATCGCGAACATATACTGATATGCACAGAAGGTGATAAACGGAATCGTACTCCCGTAAGTCGAACTTGGATCCATACCTACGCCGGCTAAGAAGACGTATTTCAGCCCACCGACGACCCCGTTTACGTCAGGACCAAAGGCCATTGAAAATCCGAACAAAAACCAGATGATCGTTACGATTCCCATTGAAATAAAGCTCTGCATCATGATCGTCAGTACATTTTTTCTGGATACCAGACCTCCATAGAAAAATGCGAGCCCCGGAGTCATCAGGCATACCAGGGCAGCGCTGACGAGCATAAAGGCGGTATCACCGTTGTTAATCATTTCAAGTCACTCCCTTCAACTACTCTTATTTTTTATTTTTTGAATTATTATGGCTGAGCCCACTCTCTCATCCTCATCATAAAAAAAGTGGCTGACGCCACGCTGGTGCGACGCGGAATTTAATACTGCGTCGAACTTTTTTGTTGCGTCATAGTTGTCT
>DATMXY010000341.1:0-2579 GCA_035561275.1 Anaerovoracaceae bacterium
ATGCAAGGGATTCTTGTAAATAAACTTATAAAATTTCCTGGGAATTTTCGGAGATAAGAAAAGCAGGCCCGACACCCTGTAACAGCTGAAAGCCGCGTGATACTTGTGGGATACCGTCGGTTCAAATCGCTTTAAAGACGGCATGGGGCCTGCATAGTCAATTAACAATACACAATTTCTTTGAATTGGAAAATCGGATCACAGCAATTCAACCAGTTCCACCGGCTGTGCTTACCAGTCCAGTTTGAACTTTTTGTCCGGACAGATAAAGGTGCACAGCCCGCAGCCGGTACATTTTTCCGGGTCTTGAACGATTGTGCCGTTCTCCTTTTGAATAGCGCCATAAATGCACGCTTTCATGCAAGCTTCGCAGGACGCGGCGCAAACGGGGCTGCCGATACGGCTTACGACAGGCTCGATCTTGATTTCCTCAAAGGATTTCAGATTCTTCAGCGCGGCGCCTCTGATCGCCTTCACCTCTTTTATGCCCTTCGCGTCCGCCCACTGCTCCAGGTCGTTTACGATCTCGGTGATCCGCTCAAAACCGTTGACCATAACCGCGGTACCGATTTCAACCGCCGAAGCGCCGAGCATGATATACTCCAGGGCGTTTTTATAGTTCTCGATCCCTCCGATACCGGCGATGGGTATGTCCACAGTCTGAGCGATCGTCGCCACGGAAGCCAGCCCCAGAGGCCGGATTGGCGGGCCTGAATAACCGCCGTAGGTCGATAAAGTGGGTTCCATGGTATCGATATCGACGCCGAGTATGCACCGGATCGTATTGATGGCGCTGACGCCCGAGCCGCCGGCGTTCTTTACGGCTTTTGCCGCCTTGGCGATATTGGTGGCGTTTTGGGAAAGCTTTGCCATAACGGGAATTTTAACGCTGCTGACCACTTCCCTGGTCATCTCATAGACGCGCTCCGCATCGGAAGCGACGACTTCCAGATTTTCTCCCATCGGGGACGAGATGCCCAGTTCAATGGCGTCGGCCCCGAACTTCTCCATCTTCATGGCAAGATAAGCAAGCTCCGACGGGGTATGTGCCCAGACGCTGGCAATCACGATGCCATCCTTGCTTTTTGCGATGTCCATTTCCCTTTGCCAGCCTTCCACTTGAATGTCGCTGTAAAGCCTTATATTCTGCGCGCCCAGGCCGTTGTATGCGATGCGCGGCCTCACGTCGAGCAGCGTGTCGGTGACGATGGTTTCCGTGATCACGGCGCCCGCCCCGGCCGCAATGCTTTTTCTTACGCTTATACCGTCCCTGTTCCAGGGGCCGGCCGAAACGATGATGGGGTTTTTCATCTTTAATCCTAAAAAATCTGTTTTCATTCGTATTCTTCCGATCCTTTCCCAGTACAGAGTACTAAAATATTTCTCCGATCCTCTCCTTGTGCCCGCAGGATTTCCTTATTTTCAATTTGGACTGAAGCAGGATATCCCTGCTGTTGTTCTCTTCCCCTTTCGTATCGATGATATCGAACAGCAGCCTGGCGCCAACCACCCCCATCTTGTGCAGCGGTTTCTCGATGGTCGTAAGCTTCGGGTCGATCAGATTGGACATTCTGATATTATCAAAACCGACAAAGGCAATTTCATCGGGCACCTTGACGCCGTGATCTTTCATGGCGTCGATGGCCCCGAAAGCGAGCAGGTCTGAAGTGGTAAAAATTGCCCTGGGCTTTCGTTTTAAATCGATCAGGCGCTTTGCCGCTATGTATCCGCCTTCGATATTATTTGCGGCTTCCTGCAAATATTCCTCCCGCTCCGGAATTCCCGCTTCCGTCAGCGCCTGCCGGTACCCTTCAATCTTCCTTTTATTCTCCCGCTCCGGTGTAGAGCCGTAGATGATCGCAATATCCCGATAGCCGATTTCAATGAGATGTCTTACCGCTTTATAAGCCGCGCCCTCGCAGTCGATCCTCACAATCGGCACGTCCTTGATGTCCCCTTTGTTCTCCCCGATGAGAACCACCGGGATCCCCTGCTTTTTGATGCCCTCAACATCTTCCTGTTCCAGGAGGGATGAGACCAGGACGATACCGTCTATCCTTCTCTTGGCAAGGTCGTCGACATATTTCCGCTCTTTTTCCACCGAGCCTTCCACATTGCAAAATAGTACCGTATGGTCCTTCTGGTGGGCGACGTCTTCCACACCCTTGGCGATTTCCGTGTAACTCGGATTCAGGATGTTGGGAATGACAAGGCCGATGGTATTGGTTTTATTGAAGTTCAGCCCTCTCGCAAACCAATTCGGGGTGTATTCCGATTCTTCCATTACAGTAAGGATCCGTTCCTTCGTGCCGGGAGCCACGCTTTCAGGATGATTCAGGACTCTTGACACTGTTGCCACAGAGACGCCGGCTCTTCTTGCAATTTCCTTGATATTCATTTTATCGTCTCAGCTCCATTTCAAATCGACTTATCTTAAAATAATTTTCATAAGGTTTCATTCAATTGAATTGATTATTACCGGAAAATTTCTCTGTTGATCCGTATGAATTGTCTTTATAATTATGACACTAAATTATTGAAATTACAAGATTAATTGAAGAGATGCCCCGGGCGTTACC
>DATMXY010000342.1:0-5184 GCA_035561275.1 Anaerovoracaceae bacterium
TATAATTAAGAACAGAACAATTTACAGGAGGCAGCATGGTTATTCTTAAAAAAACAGTTACGGCTGTTTTTGCTTTTCTTTTAAACGGTATGGGGGTCAGCTTTTTTATCCTGGCAGGTTTTGGGCTTGACACCATCAGCGTATTCTCTACCGGCCTGGCAAACGTATTTCATACTACTGTAGGGATGGCAAGTCTCGGATTCTATTTTACCGTTATCCTTGCCGCCTTTTTCTACAACCGCCGGTATATCAATGTGGCGACAGTGCTTTCCCTCGTCATCGTAGGGCCGTCCATCGACCTGTTTACAAACCTGTTCAGCCAAATCCTGACGCCCGAATCCGGCCTGGTGATCCGCGTCGTATTTTTTATCGCTGCCTGTCTGATCCTTGCTTTTGCCGTGGCCTTGTACCTTTCCCTCCACCTGGGAATTTCGGCGGCGGATATCATTCCGGTGGCGGTTTCCGACAGGTTCCGCCGGCAGTTCCGATGGTGCAAGGTTGCCTTTGACATTACCGTCGTCATCCTTGGCATCCTGATGGGTGGAAATTTCGGAATCGGGACTGTCATTACGGCTTTCACCATCGGGCCGATGATCCAGTTTATCCGGCAAAAATTAGAAAAGAGGAACCATCAATGACAAAAGTCACGGAACAAAAAAGTTTATCTGAAACGTTGAAGTCAAAAGCGGCGGCGGTAACGGCGAAGCAGAAAGGGATTCTTCTGATGCTCCTGTCGGCGTTTCTGTTTGCGGCCATGCAGGTTTGTATCATGATCACGGGAGACACGGTGCCTCTCATGGAGCAGGTGTTCTTCCGCAATTTCGTCAGTGTGGTCATCTGTTTTGTCATCATCCGGCGAAACGGCCTTTCCATGTTCGGTGGAGTAAAAGACCAGCCCTTGCTTTTTATGCGCTCCGCCTTTGGACTTTTTGGACTTCTCACCTATTTCTATGCGGCTTCCCGTGCCTCGCAGGCGGATGTGGCCATCCTGACCAAGCTTTCCGCCTTCCTCATAACCCTGTTCGCATTTCTGTTCCTGAAGGAAAAGATTGCCCGGATCCAGGTCCCCGCGCTGATCATCGCGTTCGGAGGCGCTTTTATCGTTGCCAATCCCTCGTTTCATTCCGATCTGTTTCCGCTTTTTATGGCTATTTTATGCTCCATTTTTTCAAGTGTCGCTTACACGCTGCTTGCATATTCCAAGGACAAGGTCAATGCGGTTACCATTATCATGCATTTTGCAACGTTCTGTTCCGTGGTGTCCCTGCCCTTCTTTATCATGGATATGTCCTGGCCCGGTATGAAAAATGCTCTCCTGCTGCTTGTGATCGGCGTCTTCGGAGGTTTCGGCCAGATCGCGCTTACCTATTCCTACCGCATGGCCCCGGCGTCCGAGGTCAGCATTTATAATTACTCCGGCATCCTGTTTTCCATGATCCTGGGTTATTTCGCGCTCGGCGAGACTGTTCCGTATAACTCCCTGATCGGCGGAGCCCTGGTCATCCTGGCCTCTTTCCTGGCTTACCGGTATTCCAATCACCCTGTGGAATGAATGGTGTTAGCGAATATAACATTACAGACCTTCCGCCGGGATTTTCGCCTTTAACTCGTTTGGCAATACCTTTTCCAGAAACACCTTCGCAACTTCCGGGTCAAACTGTGTTCCGGCATTCTTTCTGATTTCATCCGCAGCCTCTTCTTCGGACATGGCTTTACGGTACGAACGATTCTCTGTCATGGCGTCGTAGGCGTCCACCACCGATACGATCCTGGAAAGAAGAGGGATTTCTTCTCCCTTGATTCCCTGAGGATAACCGGTTCCGTCCCAGCGCTCATGAAGGGAAAGGATATACTCCGAAATAGGAGCCAGATCCGGAGACGACATGGCGATGCGGTACCCGACCTCAGAATGCTTTTTCATTTCGATCCATTCTTTATCATCCAGCTTGTCCGGTTTGCTCAGGATTCTGTCGTCGACAGCGACCTTACCGATATCGTGAAGCGTCGCAACCAACTCCAGCTCATCCAGGTTATGCTGTGTCAGGTTCAGCCTTATCCCTGTTTCTCTGGCCAGGCGGGTCAGCCTTTCCGCGTGTTCCTGAGTTTCGTGGCTTCTTTCGTGCATTGTCGCTTTGATCGACGAGAGGATAACGCTGTGAGAACTCTTATGCTCCAACAGCTTGCATTTATACATATACTCCTCCGCCAGCCTGATGGTTCCGTCCAGATGCTCGTTCATGGACATTTTTGTCGCATAGCCCAAAGAGATGTTGATGGAATATGCTTCGTTTGAAAGATCCTGATTGTATTCCGCACATTTCTGCTTGATCGTTTCCATTATTTTATTCGCTGTCTCACCATCCGTAAACGGCATCAATATAATGAATTCGTCGCCGCCGGTCCTTGCGGCGATATCGTTATCACGGCAGCAGCTTTGTATGATTTTTGCGGTCTCGGCGATGAGGATATCGCCCTCCGCGTGTCCCAGGGCGTCATTGACGAGCTTTACGCCGTTGATGTCGCCGATCAGGACGGATAGCGGCAGGAAATCCTCTTTGTCCAGCCATTCCTTCTCCAATTCCAGAAATCTCCGGTTGTAAATTCCGGTCAGATAATCGTGGTAATTAAGATATACGATTTCGTCCTCTTTCTTTTTTCGGTCAGTAATATCGATGATCAAGCCCTCGAGCGCTTCCACATTCCCATTCGCGGCATAAATCGCCTGGCCCTGTTCAAATACCCATTTTCTCTCCCCGTAGGCGGTGATGATCTCATACTCTTCCGCAAACTTAATTTTGTTTCCGGACGCATTGGCCCATTTCTTCCATACAAATTCTTGATATTCCGGACTGATCAGATCGTTAAACGCCAATTCCGTATTGTCGATCAGGCTTGACGATGGATAGCCGGTCAGTTCCAGGCAGCCTTCGGAAACGAACAGCATGGTCCAATCACGGTCATATTTGCAGCGGTAGGCCATCCCCGGCAAATTGGAAAGCAACATCGAATAGCTTCGTTCTTCCTTCTGCAGTTTTTCATTGGCCTCCGACAGTTTTCTTTTTTCCTTCCGGATCAAGATATTGGACCGGGTAATAATTATCATGGAAAGATACAGCAGTATAACGCAAAAAGAAATAATTGCAGCCTCAATTGTGGAATCAACCGTATATTGATACCATTTTTCCGGGACATAGTCCACTCCGAACAGGGCGGCTACTTCTCCGGTGTCTTCCAGCGACCGGTTCCATACGTCATATACCATAAAAGCGCATATCGTGATCAAAATAAAAAACGACGAAAAAAAGAATATTTTTGCCCTTAATGACTCACCGGTAATATTTAATACAAAGCTTCTTACCTTCTTCATCTTTACTCCTGGTGTACTGCATGCATTGCCGCTTTTTTTTCAGTTTATATCAGGTACTTTTATGATTCAATATATTTCGACATTAACGCCTCCCAAAAGGGCCTTGTGCAAGGTTCCGGGCGGCGGTTGACTGAAATCGGGGACAGGGTATATAATAATTTTGCACTCAAATCGTTGAACGAAAGGAAAAATCTCTATGTATAAAAACGCCTTACGGCCGGCCTGGGCGGAAATCAATCTGGGCAACCTCGATTATAATATAAAACAAATCAAACAAAAGGTCGGCGGCCGTGAGATCATCGGCGTTGTAAAGGCCGACGGCTACGGCCACGGGGCCGCCGAAGTTTCCGCTGTGCTGCTGAAAAACGGGGTGAAGACCCTGGCGGTGGCTGCCCTGCAGGAGGCTGTCTCACTGAGGGATGCCGGTTTTACCTGTCCCATCGTCATGCTGGGCATAACTCCTGACATGTATGCCGGCACCCTGCTGGAATACAATATTACTCCCGTCACTTCCTCATTCGAAAATGCCGCGGCGATCTCCGAAGCGGCGGCAGTGTCGGACAAAACGATTGAAGCTTTTGTGGCGGTGGATACGGGAATGGGCCGCATCGGGTTCCTTCCGGACGATGCGTGCGTTGAAGAAGTCAGAAGAATAAGCCGGCTGCCCAATCTGAAGATCAAAGGGCTGTTCTCCCATTTTGCCACCGCCGATGAGAAAGACAAAACCTACGCGGAACGTCAACTGTCCCATTTTAATAATATTTATGAAAAACTGAAGCAGTCCGGCGTGGACGTCCCCATAAGGACCATCGCAAACAGCGCCGCCGTCATGGAAATTCCGGAAGCATATTTTGAAGCGGTCCGCCCCGGCATTATCCTCTACGGCTGCTACCCTTCTCAGGAAGTGGACCGGTACCGGTTTTCCATCAAGCCCGTAATGTCCGTGAAGGCGAATATCGTCCATTTGAAAAAAGTGCCGCCGGGATTCTCCGTAAGCTACGGCAGGAAGTTCACCACGGAGCGGGAAAGCCTGATCGCTACGCTGGCCCTCGGTTATGCCGACGGCTATCCCAGGTATCTTTCCGGAAAAGGCCGCGTCATTGTCAACGGGGTATATGCTCCTGTAGTTGGAAACATCTGCATGGACCAGTGCATGGTCGATGTGACCGATGTGCCGGGCGTAAAGCCGGGTGACGAAGTCGTACTGATGGGAAGCCAGGGGGATCTGACGATCCTGGCGGACGAAATCGGGGAGAAGACAGGAACCATAAATTACGAAGTTGTATGCGCCTTCGGTCAGAGGCTGCCGAAGGTTTATATAAGATAAATTTCTCTGCGTTTCGGCTTTAATCTTCCCGCCTTTTGGCTTCCACCCAATCCTTTATCTTATGAAAAGATTCTTCGCTGATCACGTGCTCGATGCGGCAGGCGTCCGCAACCGCCGTTTCTTCGCTGATCTGCAGTGCTTTTACAAGATACTCCGTGATCAGCCGGTGGCGTTCGTAAATCTGCGTAGCCCTTTGATGGCCCAATTCCGTGAGATGGATGCTGCCGCCGCCGTCTATGGTGATATATCCGGCTCTTTTCAGGATTCCCATCGCCCTGCTGATGCTGGCCTTCGTATAATCAAGCTCGTTGGCTACATCGATGGACCGGACGGAACCGTTCTTATTCAGCAGTATCAGAATCGTCTCCAGATAGTTTTCACCGGATTCCTGTATTCTCATGGCACCCTCCCGAAATCGTGTGTTTGTCTCATTTTAACATAGAATAGAATTTTTTTCAAATTTCTATTGACAATAAGCAGTTAGCAATAG
>DATMXY010000343.1:0-8041 GCA_035561275.1 Anaerovoracaceae bacterium
GATTCTGATTAATCAAAAAGTAAGATCGGCTTGATGGACTTCCCTGAATGAGAATCCTCAAACGCCTTTCCGATCTCTTCAAAGGGATAAAATTCAACCAGCTTGTCGATGGGGAACTGGCCTGCCTTGAAATACTCGATAAGCCGCGGGATAAAGACCTGAGGATTGGAACCTCCTTCTGTCAGCCCTGCAAAAGTAACGCTTGGATTCATCATCATCCCCTCAATAGCGATGCTGATTTCCGCGGGGCCTGTAACGCTGCTGACGACAGCCGTTCCGAGCCTCCTCAGACATTGAATCGCCTGGACGGATAAGGAGGGAACCCCTGATACTTCGATGCTGTAGTGGGCGCCACCATTGGTTATATCTTTGATTTTGGCGACAACATCAGGAACCTCTTTCGCATTGATGATATCCGTTGCCCCGAGTTCTTCCGCAAGTTCCAGCCTTTCAGGGACGATATCAACGGCGATGATCTTTACACAGCCGGCAATCTTTGCAGCCATTACAGCCGCCATCCCAACGCCTCCAGCGCCAAAGACTACCAGCGAGCTTGCGGCCTCGGGCCTGCAGCGGTTCAAAACGGCTCCGGCGCCGGTCTGAGCGCCGCATCCCATGGAGCAAAGATACTTGATCTTTTCGTCCGGAACCCCGACGATTTTGACGGCATTTCTTGCGTCTACCACGACATGGTCGGCAAAAGCGCCTTGTCCGAAGAAAGAGCCGATGTTCTGACCGTTCTGGCTGATGCGGTATGTGCCGTCCTTGTAAGTACCGTTAAAGAATAATTCATTAATGCGGTCGCAGGCGTATGGCGCGCCGTCCAGGCAGTAACCGCAGGTACCGCATGAAGGGAATGTCAAACCGACGCGATCGCCGACCTTCAGAGAATCAACGGCAGAACCGACCTCCTCGACAATTCCTACGCCTTCATGCCCAAAAACGATAGGATATGTAACCCAGGGAATAAACCCCTGAATACCTGCGGCGTCCGTATGACAAACGCCGGATGCAATGATTTTTACCAGTACTTCCGAAGCCTTAGGTCCTGCCAATTCGGCTTTTTCAATGGAAAGACCACCTTTTTCTTTTGTAATTGCAGCTCTTATTTCCATAACATACCCTCCTTTCAGATTGACCAAATGTATTTACTGAATAGATTCGTTAAATGCATTCAGATTATATCATAATAAAATGGCATGCGCAATAGGGTATGCCTCCGGAATGTGATTAACTTATAATAATTTTGTCCACAATCTGAGGAATAAAGGCTTTCACTTGTGCGACGCCGGGGAAAATATCGAAACTGGTCGAAAGAAGCTGATTAAATGATAGACATCTTTCACCGAATACATTATACTGAAATAAGATTATCAAAAAATTGTCATTCCGGAGGTACTTGAATGCAAAAACATACTTCGCGCCAGCTTCAGGCTCAGAAGACAAAGCGCAAGATTTATAACGCTGCGGTAGACCTGTTTAACAAGCATGGATTTTACAATACAACCATTGAAGACATCAGCAAGAAAGCAGGTGTGTCTGTCGGCGCGTTTTACCACTATTACCTTTCCAAATCCGACATCTACCACGAACTCTTTAAAAAGATCGATGAATTCTATCAAAGCACCGTTGAAGCGGAAATGGTCAAAGAGGACGCCTTCGATAATATCATCCTTTTCTTTAAACACTATGCCGCATACAACTTCGCAAGGGGAACCGACGCGGTAAAACAGCTGTTTAATACGGAAAACGCGCAGTTTCTCGATCAGTCCAGGTATATGTTCAGGCTTCTGGCAAAGGTGATCGTGAGCGGCCAGGAAAAGAACCAGCTTACGAGGGAAATGGATTCGGAAGCGATCAAGGATTTCCTGCTGGTCGCGGCAAGAGGTATCGTTTACGACTGGCTGCTCAATAGCGGCGATTATGATATGGAAGCAAAGATGGAGGAATATATTTCAAAATTGAGACCGATTTTTACGGCATAAAACCGCACCTTATGCAATACAAAATATGCTGAAAGACTGGCGTGCCAAGGCGCTTGGATCTCTGATCAAGGCGTCTTTTTTATTGGTCTTATCGCTGGTTTTACCGGGCAATAATATCTTTATTTTGTATCTAATGGTTGACTACTTTTCCCGAGCAGACTATAATGAATATATTCAATGAATACATTTAGTAATATTGAACGGCAATTATTTTAGATACCTTGACTGCAAGGAAGGAGAGATGTAAATGAGCATTAAGGAAGAGCTGATTAACGTAGTCGGAAGCAGCTTTGTCACCGACGATCCGAAGGAGCTTGCTCAATACGGAGGGGACAGGAATTTTGGATTACATATCAAACCCTGTTTTATTGTCAAACCTCAGGATGTGGAGCAGGTAAAAAAGATCGTCGAAGCGGCAAACAAGACGAAGACACCATTGATTCCGGTCAGCTCGGGAGGCCCGCATGTGAAGGGCGGAAGCGCGCCGGGGGTTCCGGAATCCGTCATTGTCGATCTCAGCGGCATGAAAAAGATTTTGAGCATTAACCGTCAGCACAGAATGGCCGTTGTGGAACCGGGAGTCACGTATCCGGAACTGGAAGCCGCTCTGGCCAAGGAAGACCTTGAGGTCAATTTCCCGCTGAAACCGAGGGCAAGCAAGTCCGTGGCAGCCAGCGTCCTGGAAACGGAGCCGAGAATGAATCCGATGCATCAATGGGCATACATCGATCCTTTGCGCTGTGTGGAAGTCGTCTGGGGAGACGGCAACCGCATGTATACCGGCGAAGCCGGCGGCGGCCCCATGGACTTGGAAAAGCAGTGGGCTGCCGAAAAGTGGCAGGTAAGCGGCGGAGGACCCTGGATGTTTGACTTTTACAGAGTACTGACCGGCGCTCAGGGCAGCATGGGTATCGTTACCTGGGCAGCAATCAAATGTCAGGTCAAAAAACGGATCCACAGGATGCATTTCGTGAAAGACGAAAGCCTGCAGAGAATCGTTGATTTTGTATATAAAGCGGTAAGATTCCGCTTCCCGGACGAGCTGTTTATCCTGAACAAAGCACAGTTTGCATATCTGCTTGGAAAGAATGAAGAGGAGATTGAAGGATGGAAGGCCATCCTGCCGAAGTGGACCGCGCTGGTGGGCGTCTCGGGACGCGAAGTGCTGCCGGAAAAGAGAGTTGAGGCAAGGACAAAGGATCTGGCGGCGTTCGCGCAAAGCTGCGGACTGGAGCTGCTGACCGGAGTTTCCAAACTCAATGAAGAAATTATAAAAAAAGAAATCGTCACGCCGTCTGCAGGTAACTGGAAGGATACATACAAAGGGGGATCCCAGGATATCTTCTTTACAACCATGCTGGACAGGGCGGAGATCTTTATTAAAAAGATGTACGAGGTCGTGAATGATCTTGGATATCCGGTAAACGATATCGGGATCTACATTCAGCCACAGCATATGGGCTCCTCTTACCATGTGGAATTTACCCTGCCTTACGATCCTGAAAGCGGCAGAGAAAAGGAGCTGGCGAGAAAGGTTTATGAAAGGGCGAGCGTTGAGATGCTCAAGCTGGACGCTTACTATTCCAGGCCTTACGGATTGTGGGCACGGCTGCAGCTTTCCAAAGACGCTCAGTCCTACATGGCGCTTTCAAAGATCAAGGGCATCTTCGATCCCAACGGCATCATGAACCCCGGGAAGATTTCACTGTAGGACAGAAAGGAGAAAGAAAATGGCGTTACAAGATTACAGACCAATGCAGGAACGCTGCAGCAACTGCCTCAGCTGCAAATGGATTCCGTTTGACAAAATAAAAAACCAGCGTTTCGGGGAAAACTGTCCCAGCAGCAAGTACTTCAACTTCAATACATATTCCGCAAGGGGACGTTTTCAGTTAGGTCAGGTTTTGCTGGACGAAAAATCAGACTATACCGACCAGGCGGTGGAAGCCATCTACAGCTGCACCTCCTGCGGAATGTGCGACGTCGCCTGCAAAATTACCAGGTACAACCTGGAGCCGCTGGAAAACAACATCGCGCTGAAGGACAGCGCGACGGAGCACGGGAAAGCTTATCCGGTGCAGAACGAAATCGTTAAGACATTAAAAGATGAAAAAACCATGATCGTCGGCAGAAAGAAGGCAAACCGTCTTGACTGGTGCAAGGACCTGAAGCTCAAGGATCTGACAAAGGAAACCGCCGAGTACATGTTCTTTGCGGGATGTAAGTTCGGCTACGAACTGCAGGACAGCGCGGCGGACGCGGTGAAGGCGCTGCAGAAGGCCGGCGTGGACCTGGGAATCATGGGTAATGCAGACATGTGCTGCGCCGGGCGTGCGCAGCAGATGGGATTCACGGCGGATTTTGAAGCGCAGGCCAAGGCAAATATCAGAGCGTTCCAGGCAGCCGGGGTCAAGACCATCGTGACCCCGTGCTCCGATTGTTACTATACTTTCAAGAGGCTGTACGCGAAGCTTGGCATGAATATCGCAGTGCTTCACGTCACGGAGCTCATCGCAAAGCTCATCCAGGAAGACAGGATCAAATTCACAAAAGAAATTCCATTGACCGTCACGTACCATGACCCCTGCCATCTGGGAAGGCTCGGCGAACCCTATGTTCCCTGGGAAGGCAAGGAAAAGAAGATCCTCAATTCCGTCCACACATGGGAACCGAGACGTCCGAGATACAACGGGATCTACGGCGTTTACGACGCGCCGAGGAAGATCCTTGAAAGCATCCCCGGGATCAAGCTGGTTGAAATGGACCGGATCAGAGAATATGCCTGGTGCTGCGGAGCCGGCGGAGTCTGCAACGAGATCAACCCGGAATTTTCGGAATGGACCGCCAACGAAAGAGTGACGGAAGCCAACACCACCGGAGCCGACGCCCTCGTCACTGCGTGCGGATGGTGCGAAGGCAATTTCAGCAAAGCGAAGGATGAAAACGGCAACTTGATCAAGGTTTACGATATCGTCGATCTGGTCTGTCAGGCACTGTAAAGGGGGAATCGTGATGGCATTAGTAAAAGAAGTTTATCAGGCCCTTGAGAGCATCGTCGGAAAGAGGAATATCTCTCAGGATCCTGCGGTAACGCAGACATACCGTTGTATCACCTCACAGTCTTCCGCCCACTACGGTCCTTACGACCATTGGACCCCCAATCCGCAGGCGGTCGTGCTGCCGGGAAGCACCGAGGAAGTACAGCAGATCATTAAAATCTGCAACAAATATGATATCCATTTCAAAGCGGCTTCGACCTTCTGGTCTGCCATGGGCTTTATCAGCACCGACAACTCCATTCAGATGGATATGAAGAGAATGGCGAAAATCGAGATCGACCCGAAAAATATGGTCGCCATAGTCGAGCCTTATGCCATCGGCGCCGTGGTCCAGGCGGAAGCCATGAAACACGGACTGAACGTCAATATGGCGGGCGTAGGCTGCAGCAGTTCCACTCTGGCGGGAACCTCCGGCTGGGTAGGTTTCGGACCGAGTACCCTTTTCATGGGCAACGCGTCGGAAAATATGCTGGGCGCCGAATGGGTACTGCCTGACGGCGAGATCATCAGAAGCGGATCCCTCGGATCAGGAGCAGGCTGGTTCAACGGAGAAGGACCCGGGCCCAGCGTCCGCGCCATTTTCAGAGGCTGGCAGGGCAGTACGGGCACCATGGGCGTATGTACCCGGGTAGCCGTCAGGCTCCATCCCTGGGGCGGCCCCAAATATCTTTCGACCAGAGGACTCGCCCCCGCGTACAAAACGGACGGCCTTGACAACGTCAAATGCTATTCCCTGGCCTTCCCGACCTGGGATGCCTATGCAAAGTGCTTCCAGTTGCTCCATGAGACAGATATTGTCTATCTGGGTCACAGGCAGTTCAACATGTTTGGCCGGGATATCAAGACAGCCATGGTCAAGATGCTCAATGACCCGGAACTGCAGTTCTGCGACCTGCCTGATCTGATGGCGGACCCGTATATCAAAGAACAAAACGATAGTATGAAGATCGATTTCCAGATCATCATATGTGGATTCTCTCCGGCAGACCTGGAATACAAGGAGGCCGCCCTGGAAGAGATCCTGAAGATGGTCGGCGGATGGAAATCAGAATTTTATATGGATCAGGACATTAACGACTGGACGAAGCTGTACCTGCTCCGTCTGGGACACAAGAACCTGAACTACACCCCCTGCGGTTCCTATGAAGGAAACTACGGTATGTCCGGAAACGTATTCGTCACGACGAAGCTGATGGAAGAAGCCTCAGCCCTGAAAGACAGGCTCACCAAGGCTGGCAAAGGCGTGGCCGACACCGGCGGAGACTCCGATATGGGCAGTATCTCCATCGTCGGCGGCGGCGGTGTGACCGGCTGGGAATTCTTCGTCTTCTTTGACGCCTATGACAAGAACTCCATCAAAGAGGCGAGGGAACTGATCGACGAAACCCAGAAGTGGATGTTCGAAAAAGGCCTGGGCGTCGATATGGGACGCTGGAACGCCGACGCGAGAAGGCCGGATGCCTACGATTACACCCAGGAAGAGCATGATGCGATATACAGGAATCTTCCGCAGCCGCTGGTTCCGGAATATCAGTGGAAGGTCAGGGAGGCTTTCAATCCGAATCACCTCACCGGAAGCTATTACAGGACCAAGACGCCGTCGGAACTGGCTGCAAAATAACGAGACGTTAAAAATGATCCCCGCCTCATCAAAGGAGGATGCCGCCTGGCTTCAGGAGCCCGCGCATCCTCTTTTGATTTTGACCCTTTCTTATATTTCTTACAGTCATTATTCCATGACTGACCAGACTCCGGTCAGACAGACGTAAGGTAGTGGGCGCAGAAAGGGACGATGCGGCCGTTATCGTATACGTGAAGGCTGCACCTTCTGAGGCGCTCCAGATCAAGATTGTACGCGTCCTGGAACGCCATGCCCGTGACGGTAAAGCCGTTGGCCGCCAGTCTGGCCAGGAAGGTATCGAAATCCATCATGTCTTCGCAGCAGCCTGATTCGGCCTCCCGTTCCAGTTCAAGGTTCCTCTTCCAGCGGCGGGCGACGAAGTTTCGGTTGCGCAGCGCCTCTTCATGAATCGACTTGCCGCCCGCTTTGCCGACTCCTCCGCCCGCCTCTCCTGTTTGAGGCACGGTTTCGGCCTGGGGCTTGCAGCAGCAGTTACCTTCGGCGGCCTTTGGCGTGAGAGAGACCAGCCTGTCCGGCATGATCACAAAATCGCCGTGAAAGCCGCAGCGCGGGTGGTCGCAGGCCGACGGTGCAAGATCGGTCAGACGGATCAGCCCGTCGGTTTGCCGTTCGATTTCTGTTATGATTTCCGGAAGTGTGATGCGGTTTTCGTCCTTTGGCGGCTCCGGATAGCGTCCAAAATAACTGACGGGCTGGAAATGGACGCCCCGGACGGCAGGCGAGTTTTCCATACCGAATTTAATGATAGCTCCGACCTGACGGTAGTTGACGCCGGGAACCACAGTGGGCACCAGGGTGACGCCGACGCCGTTTTCCCCGCAGACTTTAATTGCCTCCAGCTTTTCTTCCAGCAAAGGCCTGCCGCGCAGGGTCTGATAGACCTCGTCGTCCAAGCCGTCAAACTGCATAAAAACGAAATCCAGGCCGGCATCCGCAAGCCGCTTTGTGAATCCCGGCTCTTTTCCGAGGCGCAGGCCATTGGAGTTCAGCTGCACGGAGGTGGCGCCGGCCTTCTTTGCTGCGCGCACGATCTCGGGCAGGTCGTCCCTGACGGTGGGTTCGCCGCCGGAAAGCTGGATAAACCGGCATTCTTTTTCTGTTAAATATTTAAAATCCTCAAAGAGTTCATCAACGCTTTTCTCAGTCCCGGATTCCTGGATGCCGCTTTCCGCAAAGCAGACGGGGCACCGCAGATTACACCGGGCCGTGACTTCCACGAGGACGCAGCAGGTGCTCTGGAGGTGCTTTTCGCACAGGCCGCAGCCGTTGGGGCAGTCGGGGAGGTCCGCTTCGTTTTCCCTTGGGGGGTGGTAGCTTCCCCAGCCGGTAAGGCCGGGTTCCGATCCCCGCCAGAC
>DATMXY010000344.1:0-2231 GCA_035561275.1 Anaerovoracaceae bacterium
CATATTATAGTTCATAATGGCGCAGTTAATCAACTGGAAATTTTAAATTCTTGAAATTTCAGTTCATAATTCCGTTTTTTGCTGCCATTTCAATACCACTCCGAAGGGGAAACTTGTTGCATCTACAGCCACCCGGAATGGATGTCCAATGATACTTCTAACAGTTACAGTGAAAATTCGGCTATATTATGACCAGCCGGAATGGAATTCCGTTTTCGATTGACAGGCGCCTTCTCACGCTCCGCCGAGCAGCCCCTTCGCCGCCATCAGGATCAGGTTGTTGTCATACAGATAACTGCCGAGTACGGAGCCGTCGAGCTGGTCGGTAAGGAAGGTGCTGCCGGAAAGGCTGAGGACGGGCACCATCAGGGCCAGCAGTATGTAAACGATCAGTATCCCTTTCAGGGCGCCGGCGAACAGACCCAGGAAGCCGTCCATGCCGCCGATGACGCCGCCGCGCTTCTCCTTGGAAAACAGCAGCGTGATGAACATAAATATGATTTTAATGGCGATGACCACGGTTAAAAATCCGATGATGTTAAAAATCAGATTGGTCAGGCTGACCGACAGAGTGTCGGCGATGGCGCCGGTCAACGAATTGATTGCATTGTCCAGCAGGTCCCGGATCACCTCAGGGATACCGGTCAAGGCCGAATCTGTGACGCCGGCCGCGTTTTCCGCTATCCTTTCCGCGATCTTCCCGCGGATCGTATCGTAATAGCCCGTATTTTCCTTTAAAAAACCAATCACATGGGGATACCAGACAAATCCGAGAACGACGGATAGGATCCAGCCCGCCGCATGCAGAAATGTCCGGACGAACCCCCGGCGAAAACCCTGTATCACTCCGTAAACCAAAATACTGACAATGATCGCATCAACCCACATAACGTACTCCTCTATTCCCGGCATATTCTAAATCCCTTTTGCATATATGTATATTACCAATTTATGTGATGGATTTCAAGAAATGCGGGAAGACATCTGACAAAAGGGGGAAAAAAATAAATGAATTACGTCAAATACAACCGCGCTTTTGTGATGCTTGAAGAGCAGAATGGCCAGTTCGCAGCAAAGGAATCCGCCCCGGCCAAGGGCTACCTGAAGGTGGAAACGGGAAATAACAAGGGAGCGCTCCGCTGCATTGTCCAGAATCTCAGATATTTTGAAAAAGGCGATTACATATACAAACTCATACTCTTCGGTAAAAAGGGAGAAAGGACCATCCATACCATCATCGGAAATCTGGTTATCAACCGTCAGGGAAACGGGGAGACCTATTTCCGCTTCCTTCCGCTGGACATCGACGGAAAAGGCAATGCCTATCATAATTATACGACTGCTATCATCGCCGCCGCATCAACCAAGGACGGCAAAGAACCACTCCATCCCGTGTTAAAGGGGGTCACCTTCAGCGAGGTTGAACCCTTTCAATCCGAGCTCTTTCCGGTAGACGAAGCGCTGGAGGAAGGACAGAGCTTCGAAAAAGAAGATATCATAGACAAAATCAACAAAATCGTCAACGACCTGGAAGGGACGCTGCGTGATGAAAGATTCTCTGCAGAATCTGACATCGAAGAAGACGTGATACCGGAATTCCATCAGAGTGAGGCCGCCTTCGTCCCCCGGGAAAAGGGCGAGGAAAGCGTATCGAAGAAAACCTACAATGAATTCTACAACGAATACATATTAAACGCCTGCGCCCATACCTGCCGAATCGCCGAATTTTACGAGGATGTCACTCCTTTTGACAGAGACAGGACAGGCGCGAAATGGAAGAAAATGGTCAATATCACCAACCTGCCGCTGGTGTCACCCGGCGCCCATTACTTCGCCACCCAGTACCGCCATTATATTTTCGGGGCAAAACCCGATGAAAACGGAATGGCGACCCAATTTTTCTTTGGCATTCCGGGCAGGTTTCTGGATGAAGAACAGCCGGACGGCGGAAGATCCGGGTTTACCTACTGGCAGCCTATCCGCGGGGCGGATCCCGTCTTCGAAGGCTATCGCAAGGAAGACCAGAGCAGCCGAAACGCTTATGGTTACTGGATCGTGGCCATCGACGGCAAGACCGGCAATATTGAAGAAGTCTAACAGTGAAAACAACCGTTCCGATAAACCAGGGCCCAACCGGATGGATCCATTCGGTTGGGCCTTTTCTGGCGGCTGTTCCAATTCTTTTCATTTCTATTTCTCATTGAAAAAGCTCATGAAGTATGGTAATATTG
>DATMXY010000345.1:0-8045 GCA_035561275.1 Anaerovoracaceae bacterium
ATGTTAATGTGTGTTATTTCGGGGCGGGGGGAAATTTTACGCCTCGTTATTTGTATTGTATACGGGGGATTAAAATGGACAGTAGGGTCAAGGAACTGG
The DNA here is from genome assembly GCA_035561275.1 of Anaerovoracaceae bacterium. Classification (GTDB taxonomy): domain Bacteria; phylum Bacillota; class Clostridia; order Peptostreptococcales; family Anaerovoracaceae; genus Anoxybacterium. The sequence goes on from DATMXY010000345.1 coordinate 100, forward strand.
TCAAGAAGAGTAAACGGGTCGTTTTTTTCGGCGGCGCCGGCGTTTCAACAGAAAGCGGGATACCGGATTTCCGTTCGGAAGACGGGCTGTATCAGGCTCAAACAAAATACGGGCATTCTCCGGAAGAGATGCTGAGTCATACATTTTTCATGAACCATACGGAAACTTTTTATGATTACTATAAGCACAACATGCTTTATCCGGACGTGCAGCCCAACAAGGCTCATTTTGCACTGGCTAAGCTGGAGACCCAGGGGAAGTTGAAAGCTGTCGTCACTCAGAACATCGACGGCCTGCATCAGCTGGCCGGGAGCAGAAAGGTGTTTGAACTGCATGGTTCGGTGCTTCGAAACTACTGCACCCGCTGCCACACGTTTTATTCTCTTGATTATATTCTGAGGCCGGACAGCGGCAATAGAAGCGATGGCACGGACAGCACGATACCCAGATGCATCAGGTGCGGGGGGATTATAAAACTGGATGTGGTGCTTTATGAGGAGCCGTTGGACCAGGAGGTCATGGAGGGTGCGGTAGACGCCATCGCCGGCGCGGATCTGCTGATTGTCGGAGGGACGTCTCTGGTCGTATACCCGGCCGCCGGCCTGATCAATTATTTCAGCGGCGACAATCTGGTGCTGATCAATAAGTCGGAGACACAGTACGACCATCGCGCCAACCTGGTGATCCATGATTCCATCGGCGCGGTTTTGGGCCAGCATTAATCCGGTTCAGCGAACATAACAGAGCAAGCGATAAGAACAAAATACCGGAAACCGGGACTGTTCTTATCGCTTATCTTTCTTTTTAAGGCCTTCCATCTCTTCCAGGGAATGGACGATGCCCGCCACGTTTGTGACCGGCAGTGTAAAGGCCAGGCCCCTCCCCTCGGTTTTGAGACCCGCGGCAGCTACGATTGCATGCATGATGGCTTGGGTCTGATCGTGTCTCACAAGATTCATAACCACTTCTTTTTCCGGCTGGATGGAGATGGCGAAAAACTTCTCCACTTCATGCACGCCTGTGCCCCGGGCGTAAAACACCGTGCCGCCATGGGCTCCCGCCGACCTGGCCGCGTCGACCACCTGATCGGCAAAGCCCCGGTTGACTATGGTCATGATCAAGTCAAACTTTCGTTCAATGTCCAATTATTTTTCACTCCTTACCGTTTTTGCGGGGATAGTCGAAATCCTCGGGTATCACGAGTTTTTCTAATTCATCGAAATCAATATAATCATTGTCCGCAACGATATCATTATAAAGCTTTTCTTCTCGCAGGTCACTAGCCCATTCAACATTTTCAACAAATTCTGTATCTTGTTCCCATCCATAGTATTCGGTGATGTCGCTGCTTCGACCGAACCATTCGAGGCTTTCTTCCTCTTCGATCTCTTCCGCGATCTCTTTCATCTCGTCGGCTTCTTCCACCGCCATATTCCGGACCTTTATTTTATAGATGAGCCCCATGACCTGTACCGCGATGAGCGGCGTCAGCGCCACCATGGCGATGATTCCGAACGCGTCTGTCAGAATGTTTCCTCCGACTGCTTCGCATACGCCTATTGCAAAGGGCAGAAAGAAGGTCGTCGACATGGGTCCCGGGGCGACGCCTCCGGCATCAAAGGCGACGGCGACAAATATCTGAGGGTTGAGGAAAGTCAGTGCCAGGGTCAGGATATATCCGGGAACCAAAAAGTACCAGATGTTGATCCCGTAAAGAATGCGCACCATAGACAAACCGATGGAAACGGCAACGCCGATGGAAACGCTGTAAAACATCATTTTTTTTGATATGGCGCCGCCGGTGATCTCCTCGATGGAAGTAACCAGGATGTGGACCGTGGGCTCTGCCGATATTACGAAATAACCCATGACCATACCAAGGGGGATCAAAATCCAGTTGTAGGACAGTCCGCCGATATACTTTCCGAGAAAAGCGCCGGCCGGGATGAAACCGACATTGACGCCGGCCAGGAAAAGTACCAGCCCCAGGTAGGTATAAAGGATCCCGATCCCGATTTTGATCAGCTGGCTTTTCGGCAGCTTCAGGGAGACCAGTTGGAAGATCAGGAACAGAATGATGATAGGCAGTAAGGCGACGCCGACCTTGGTAAAATATATGGGAAATTCTTGACCGAACATTTGCAAGAGCCCTGGAATGTCGGTCGCATTGGGGCTTTCTCCAAAGGGGTTGGTTTCGTAAGAAGAACTGTATAACATTCCCATGATCATAATCGCAGGAATCGGCCCGATGGAACAGAATGCCACAAGGCCGAAGCTGTCGTCATTGGAGCTTCTTCCTCCGCGGACAGAGGACAGACCGATGCCCAAAGCCAGGACCAGGGGGACCGTGATCGGCCCCGTACTTACGCCGCCGGCGTCGAAAGCCACCGGAAGGTAGTTCTCGGGGGTAAAAAAGCCAAAGGCCAGCACCGCGAGATAAAAGCCGACCAGCATATAAGTCATTTTCCATTGAAAAAGGATTCGAAGCAGGGCAATGATCAGAAAGATTCCGACGCCTGCTGCGGCAGAAAGGATAATGATGTTGTCGGGAACGGTGGGGACTAGTCTCGCGAGGATCCTTACATCCGGTTCGGCATAGGTGATCAGGACGCCAAGCACAAGCGAAACACCGATCAGGAGCTTTAAGCTCTGCGATTTTACCAACTGTGCGCCGATTTGTTCCCCCATAGGGATCATTGCGATATCCGCGCCTAAAGTAAAAAGGCCCATGCCCGCGATCAAAAGCGCGGTGCCCATCAGGAAAAGGCCGCGGACGGAAAATGGCATCGGTGATATAGTAAAATTAAGAAACAGCACGATCATGGCAATCGGCATCACCGACGCAAATGATTCCTGTGTCTTTAGAAACAACCTCCTGTTCAATAAAATCCTCCTGTCTGGATTCACCCTGCCGCTTGGAGATAAAGGCCTTTACTCAGAATGGTCTTCCGGGCGGAAGACACCGACGATATCGTCGATAGGCATGGAAAAGGTTAATCCTCTGCCTTCCGTTTCAAGGCCTGCCGCGGCGACGATGGAACTGAGGATCGCGTTCAGATGCTCATGTTTCACTACATTCAGGATAATCTCTTTTTCCGGCTGGATGGAAATGGAAAAGAATTTTTCTATTTCATGGATACCGGTACCGCGGGCGTAAAATATCGTGCCGCCATGAGCGCCCGCCTGTTTGGCGGCGTCCACAACCTGATCGGCAAATCCCCTTTTTACAATTGTGAGTACGAGATCATATTGATTTTGCATGTCGAACCTCTCCTTTTTATTCCTGACACCCCGTCATATAACGAAGCGCCAGAGGGCCGCTCACGCCGGAGATGGGTACGGTGAAGGCGATTCCCTTGCTGGGTTCGTCCAAATCAAACTTATATAAAATTTTATTCAGCACTTCATGGGAAATATGCTCTGAAACGACGCTCAGGATCATATCCCTTTCCAGGGACGTCAGCCCGAGATAGTCCATAATCTGTGAACCTGCCGCGCAGTATGCGGGAGAGATCAGATTGAAGGTTACGCCGTTCTCGCGCAGAACCTCCGCGACCTCCTCTCCAAGGCCCCTGTCCACGATTACAACCAGAAGCTTTATCCTTTTGATCCCGTTTGGTTTAGTATCCTCCATAAATGGTGTTGATCTCCTTCCTATCTTGTGCGGGGATCGTCAAAATCCTCCGGAATGACTAACTTTTGGAGTTCTTCAAAGTCTATATAGTCATTATCTTCTATTATCTCATTATAAACCATTTCATCCCGGAGGTCACTAGCCCATTCCACATTTTCTATAAATTCCGTATCGCTGTCCCCGCTGTAGTCTTCCGCCACATCGCAGGTTTGGCCGGTCCATACGAAGCATTCCTTCTCTTCTATCTCCTCTGCGATTTCTTCCATGGTTTCCACTTCTTCTTCGACGGTTTCTTTTAATTTCAGGTTATAGATCAGGCCCATAACCTGGATCGTGATCAGCGGGGTCATGGCTACCATGGCGACAACACCGAAGGCGTCCGTAAGCATGTTACCGCCCACAGCATCGCAGGCGCCCATGGTGAAAGGCAGCAGGAAGGTCGCCGTCATAGGGCCGGAGGCTACGCCTCCGGAGTCGAAGGCGATGGCGGTGAATATCTTCGGTACGAAAAAAGTCAAAGTCAGCGCCAGAACATAACCGGGGATCAGGATATACCAGATGCTGACCCCGAAAAGCACCCGGATCATCGACAATCCAATGGAAATCGCAACGCCGATGGATAAGCTCCATAGCATTGCGCTTTTTGAGACGGATCCGCCCGTAAGCGCTTCAACCTCATCGTTCAGAACGTGGACCGCCGGTTCGGCCGCCACAATGGAAAATCCCATGACCATACCCAGGGGGATCAAAACCCAGCTGTAGGAAAGCTCCCCGATATATCCGCCGATGAAGGAGCCCGCGGGCAGGAAGCCCACGTTTACTCCCGTCAGGAAAAGCACAAGTCCCAGATAGGTATAGATTACGCCAACGCCCATCTTTATAACCTGACTTTTCGGGAGTTTCAGTGAAAATATCTGAAAGATGATGAAAAATACGATGATCGGCGAGAGGGCAATCGCAACTTCCTCCGCGTATTTTGGCAGGCCCTGGCCGAAAAGGTGAAAAATATCCCTGATATGGTTGATCCCGTCAATCGCGCCGCCGCCTCCGCCGTCGGATAAGGGTTCAAATACCATACCCATGATCATGATTGCCAGAATCGGCCCGACAGAACAGAGGGCTACAAGGCCGAAGCTGTCGTCGTGGGAGCTCTTGCCTCCGCGGACGGAGGACAAACCGATCCCCAATGCCAGAATAAACGGTACGGTGATGGGCCCGGTAGTGACGCCTCCGGAATCAAAGGCTACCGCCAGAAAACTTTCGGAAGTGAAGGTTCCCATAATAAACACGGCGATATAAAGGCCGATCAGAATATAGGACAATCTCCATTGAAACAGGATTCGCAGCAGAGCGACGACCAGAAAGACGCCTACGCCCACCGCGACCCATAGAATGAGCACCATATTCGGTACGGAGGGCACCTGTTGCGCAAGAACCTGCAGGTCAGGCTCGGCAATGGTGATCATCGTGCCCATGATCAGGCATACCGCGATCAGCAGGCCTGTTTTCCGCGATCTGGTCAAATGTGCGCCGATCTGTTCTCCCATGGGCATCATTGCGATGTCGGCTCCCAATGTGAACAGTCCCATACCAAGGATCAGAAGCGCGGCGCCGACAAGAAACAGGCCGCGTACCCCGAAAGGCATCGGCGCGATCGTAAAATTGAGAATCAGTACGATCAGAGTGATCGGAAGCACCGAATAAAGTGATTCCTTTGTTTTTAAGACGAGTTTTCTATTCATTTAAGCCCCCTTAATGTTAAGCCGGAAATAGCGGTTAGCATATCTATGCGGGGTATTTAGCATCATGAGCCGATGCTACTGTCTACATGGATACATAATAATTGTATCTTGATACCCCGACTTTATCAAGGTAAAATGCTTTTAAAACCGAAAAGCCGGTGCTATAATAAGTAAGATAGAAAGGAGGCATTTATGAACATCTTAATTGCAAACGACGACGGAATCAACGCGAAAGGGATCAGAGAGCTTGCAAAAGCTGTATCCCAGGTTGCGAATATTTATATATGCGCGCCCCATACGCAAAGAAGCGCCTGCGGGCATGGCATCACCGTGGGCAAACCGATCACAATGAGGGAAGTTGAATTTCCCAACGCCAAAAAAGCGTGGGAAATGTCGGGGACGCCTGCCGACTGTGTAAAGCTGGGACTGAAAATGCTGGGCCAACAGGGCGTCAAAATCGACATGGTATGCTCGGGCATCAACCACGGAGGAAATTACGGAACGGACACCCTGTATTCCGGCACGGTTTCCGCCGCCATCGAAGGGTGTATCTGCGGCCTTCCGGCCATTGCGGTATCCGTAAACGACCATAAACCCCTTACTTTTGAAGTGGCTTCCGACCTGGCGGTAAAAACCGTGAAAGCCGCCGCGGGAAAGATCGACGCAAACACGGTGCTGAACATCAACGTGCCGAATCTGCCGCCGTCGGAAATTAAAGGCGTGAAGATCACAAAGCTGGGCGCCAGGGAATATGAAGAATGGTTCGAGCCAAGAGAAAATGATAAAGGCGAAATGGAGTACTGGTATTCCGGAACACCGGTGGTTTATGAAGACCTGCCGGAGGATATCGACGTCATAGCCATGCAGGACGGCTATGCGACCATAACGCCGCTGCACTATGATTTAACGAGTTATAAATTGATTGAGGAGGTCAAGTCATGGGGAATCAAGTATTGAGATTGAAAAAGGAAGATGCCGTTCTTGTGGGGATCGATTTCCAGGAGAGGCTCATGCCTGCCATGAAGGGCGGCGAGGATCTTGAGGCAGCTTCCGTCAAGCTCTTTAAGGGCTGCAGGGTGCTGGGCGTTCCCGTCATTGTGACTCAGCAGTATACAAAGGGATTGGGACCGACTGTGGCAGCCATTACTGAGGCGATGACCGAACCCATTGGAGAGGAAGTCGGCGCGGAAGAATTCCGGCATATTGAGAAGGCAAGCTTCAGCGCCATGGGGGAACCGGCTTTTGTAGAGGAGCTGGAAAAGCTTGGAAGAAAAACTGTGATCATAGCGGGGATCGAGGCCCATGTCTGCGTACAGCAGACCGTGATTGACCTGCTCGAAAAAGGGTATACTGTTTTTGTTGCTAACGATTGCATTTCGTCAAGGAGCAATACCGATAAAAAATATTCCCAGCACAGAATGGGCGGCGCCGGAGCAGTGGGAACAACCTGCGAATCCATCCTGTTCGAACTTCTGCGCGGCGCGAAAGAGCCCGGCTTCAAACAGATTTCAGCAATCGTGAAATAGAAACAAGAATCATTCGGCGCCGAAAAAAGTTAGGTTGATTCGGAGCAAGAGCTACAAAGAAAGGCGTTACTATGTTTATGCTGGAAAACCAGATCACCATTGAGAAAAGGCCGGTGCTGGAGGAATACCTGCAAAGCTTCGAATACGGAACTTCGGGCATGTCCTTTACATCCCTCTATATGTGGAGAAATATCAATAATTTCAGCTGGCAGATCATCGGCGATTACTTATGCGTTTCAGGACTGAGCCATCTGGAGCTGGAGAAGGAGGAACCCTTTCTATTCCCTCCCTTCACCAAAACCGGGACTTACGATCCGAAATCGCTGAATTGGACCATTAAGGAAGCAAAGAAAATCTTCGAATCGAAAGGGTACGTATTCAGCATCCGGCTGATGCCTACCCATATGATAGACATTATAGAAGCGGCGTGTCCGGGAGAATTTCAGTTCTTTGACGACCGGCCAAATTACGATTACGTTTACCGGACCCAGGACCTCATCGACCTGAAGGGCAGAGAGTTCCACAGTAAGAAGAACCATCTGAACTACTTCCTCAACCATTACAAGTATGAATACGTGGTCCTGACTTCGGCCATGGCGGAGCAGGCGATGCAGTTCATCCGCGAGTTCAACGAAAGAAAACAGCTGCCGGACCACGAGATGCAGCTCCTGAAGATGGAGGAGCGCGCCATGTCGGACGTCCTGCATAATCTTGAAGCGGTGGGGTATCTGACCGCGGCCATCGTTATCGACGGGAAGATCGAGGCGCTGTGCATAGGGGGCAAAATCAATAAAAATACCATAGATGTGCATGTGGAAAAGGCGAACATCGCTTACCGGGGGCTGTATCAACTGATCAACAACGAGTTCTGCAAGCATGTGGCGGCCAATATCGAGTATATCAACAGGGAAGAAGACATGGGGATTCCCGGATTAAGGAAAGCGAAACTTTCCTATAAACCTGTTAAACTGGTGGAACATCATATCGCAATTTTTAAGAAAGACCTATAAAATCTCCTGAAAAATAACGGCAGTTACCAAAATG
>DATMXY010000346.1:0-6140 GCA_035561275.1 Anaerovoracaceae bacterium
GTAAAGGGATGAGGTTAAAGAGCATTCATAACAAAATCATAAAGTTACTAATTATTGCACTTGTTGTTTATCTTGTGACCGCCGGGTCCTTCAGCCTGTTTGCCGTCATCTATCCCGCCACGGCGCTGATGCTGCTCATTCAAATGTGGACCTCAAAAAGCGGGTGGAGAAACAAGATGGTCATGAGTATGCTATATCTGGGCATAATGACCGTTCAGCTTACCTTCAACGTGTTGGTGGTCTTTTCAGGGGAACAAGCCGGTATTTTATTTGAGTTCAAAAAGATCGTCGCCGTTCTGTTGATTTTAGTTCCTTTCTATACCCTGTATTTCAACTGTTTATACACTTCGCAGAAACAGTTTTTCCCGGCGGTACGGGATGCGTCGGCGGTCAGCTTTGAGATGATAAAAACGCTTTATACAAAAGCGGAAGCTTTCAAAGATACCGTCGAAAGAAGCAGGAATTCTTTGAACCGCGGCAATCTTGCGGAAATTGCAAGGGATATCCCGCGGCACAGCTATACGAGATATCTGAACAAAAACTCTCTGACCGACGCATTTTTCAGGGAATGCGAAGCCAGTCTCGAGGACGAGCAATTATATCTTGTGATTTCATGCACAGGCAGCTCCAGCAGCGAGATGATCTCGGTTTTTACACAAAAGGAATATAATCATGCCTCCATAAGCTTTGACCGTGATCTGAAAACCATATTGAGCTATACCGGGGGAGGCAGCCTGTATCCGCCGGGCTTGAACAGGGAGGAGATGAAATACTTTCATCAGAAAAAAGACGCTTCCATGCTGGTTTACAGTCTGGAAGCGCCGAAAGAAAAAAAGCGGCTTATTCTGGAGAAGGTCAAAGAAATCAACAGGACCGGGAGCGCCTATAACCTGGTAGGCCTTGTCACAAAGGTTTCCATCCGGCCCAATATCATGTTCTGCTCCCAATTTGTTTACAGCATTCTCAGATATGCAGGTCTGCATTACTTCCCGGAGAAGGCTGCCTCTGTAAAGCCGTCGGATTTCATTGAAAGGGACTATTACAGGAAGCTGAAATTTTGTTATGAGATAAGCTTCCGCGACCGTAATACGGCGTCGTAGCCCTTGGCTGCAAGGTAAAAGGTTTATATCGGCTGGAGCGGGTTATCCGCCAGAATGCTTTCCACTTCTTCGAATCCTTCGGGAAATGCATAGTTATAGCGCGCCGGAAGGGCAAACACATATTCGGAATTTCGCCCCAGCTCGCTTGGGGGGATAGGCGCCGCGCTGACGCTCAATTCTTCTTTCTGCACCTTGTCCCATTGTGCCGGAGTAAATATCATGATCGGAATATCCTGTCTCGGTGTTTGTGAAGTCCATTGGGGATGCCTGATTTTAATCATTACGCCGGCCTCGGCAGCGATGTCGCTCTCCTCGCCGGTTATTAAGTACCCTTCCCATTGGTCAGTCAGTATGGAATAGTTCTCCCAGCTTTTCGGCAAAGTAAAGTTAAAACCATATTGTGTATTGCTGTATACGATGAATTCAGAATTAATGATAACCGTATTTGCCACTCCATCATAAGCAACTTCAAAACCGATTGCTTTACCGATATCCCGGAGCTTGAAATAGTTGTTCCCATCGATGTAGTAGGCAGTCAGCGATGTTACCGTGCCGTTGATGGTAACCTTAGAATTCGATGGGACCGCGGTTTTGATTGAATTGCTTCCCGGCAAGGCGAGTTCTCCGCCTACGGGAGTATAAGCATGATTGGTCAGTATGTTAACCGCATTCTCCGACGCATCCCAGGTAACTTCAAACTGCTTTGCCCCCCCGCTCAGCGCTTTTGCAAGGTCGCGAAGCTTGAAGTAATTGTTGTTATCGATATTGTACGCTTCAAAAGATACCTTGGCTCCGTTTAAGACAACACTCGAAGCTGTAGGCCTGGCCTGAGCCGCCGTTGTCGCAGAAGCGCCGGCAGGCGGCAGAACTGTCGCTGAAACAAGAAACAATATAATACATATCAGCCTTTTCTTAAGCATTTTAATCTTCCCCTTCCCACTGGTAACTGATTTGGAGATATGCTCCACGGTTCGATGCTTCCCTTTTGAGTAAACTAATTTTCTTTTAACTTACTTATACCCCTTTGCTGAAAGATAATCAATATCAAGAATTTGTCAGTGTACTGCTTCAGATAATTTTTGCACCGCCTTTCCTTTGCATATTTCCTGTTTTTGCCGGAAAAAATAACTATGAACATATTGATTCGTGTGAGAAAAGGAGAGACAAATGAAGAAACAAGAAACAATGGACGGAAATCAGGCTGCCGCATACGCCGCCTATTCCATGACGGAGGTGGCCTCCATTTTCCCGATCACACCGTCGACGGCCATGGCGGAGGGAGTCGATGAATGGGCGGCGGGCGGAAAGAAAAATATCTTTGGCCAGCCGGTCAAGGTGGTGGAAATGCAGTCGGAGGCAGGCGCCTCGGCGGCCATGAGAGGAGCGCTTCAGTCTGGTGCCCTGGCCTCCACGTATACCGCCTCCCAGGGATTGCTGCTGATGATACCCAGCTTATACAAAATGGCAGGGGAGCTTTTGCCGGGCGTGATCCACGTAACCGCAAGAGCGCTTGCGACTCATGCCCTTTCCATCTACGGCGACCATCAGGACGTCATGGCGTGCCGTCAGACAGGCGCCGCCCTATTGGCCTCCTCCAACGTCCAGGAGGTCATGGATCTGGGCGTCATCGCCCATTTGTCCGCGATCAGATCGAGGATCCCCTTTATCCATTTCTTCGACGGGTTCCGGACGTCCCATGAATATCAGAAAATAGAAGTGATTTCCTATGAGGATATCAATAAAATGGTAGATTTTGAGGCGGTTGAGGCGTTCCGTAACAGATCGCTCAACCCGCAGCGCCCCGTAGCCAGGGGAACGACACAGAATCCCGACATTTATTTTCAGCAGAGGGAGGCAGCCAATCCGTTCTTTTCGGCCGTTCCGGATATCGTACAGGATTATATGGACCGGCTCGGCAAGCTGACGGGACGGAGTTACAAACTCTTCGACTATCACGGCGCCACCGACGCGGAGTTTGTCGTCATCGCCATGGGCTCGGGCTGCGATACCATTCATGAAACCGTCGATTATCTGACGGGCAAGGGGGAAAAGGTGGGCTTGATTAAGGTCCATCTGTACCGGCCGTTCTCGGAAAGGCACCTGATCGAAGCCCTGCCGAAGACGGTAAAAAGAATCGCGGTGCTGGACAGGACAAAGGAGCCGGGCGCTCCCGGAGAACCGCTCTATCTCGACGTCGTGAAAGCGCTGAAGAGCAATCATAACTATATCAGGACCTTTGATCCCGGCGATAATGAAAGCAATGATTTCGAGTCAGTTCTGACCGTCGGCGGGAGATACGGGCTTTCCTCCAAGGATACCCGGCCTTCCCAGATCATTTCCGTATTCAATAATTTAAAGGAACAGCATCCGAAGGATGGGTTCACCGTGGGCATTGTGGACGACGTGACCAATACTTCCCTGCCGGAAGGGGACAATGTGAATACGGTTCCCGCGGGCACCGTCAGCTGCAAGATCTACGGACTGGGCTCCGACGGCACCGTGGGCGCCAACAAGGCCGCGGCCAAAATCATCGGCGACAATACTGAGCTCAAGGTTCAGGCTTATTTCTCCTATGACAGCAAAAAGTCGGGAGGTACCACGGTTTCCCATCTCCGTTTCGGGGAGCATCCCATCCGGTCTCCTTATCTGGTCAACAGCGCGGATTACATCGCCTGCCACAATCAGTCGTTCCTTTATCAGTACGACCTGCTGAAAGGCCTGAAAGAAAACGGTATCTTTGTGCTCAACTGTACCTGGACGCCGGAAGAACTGGAGGAACGGATCCCCGCCGGTATCCGGAGATATCTTGCGAAGAACAAGATCGAATTTTATGTCATCGACGCCATGAAAATAGCCGCGGAGCTCGGCCTCGGAAATCGGATCAACATGGTCATGCAGGCGGTGTTCTTCAATCTTGCAAAAATTATCCCCGTGGAAGAGGCGCTGGGGTACCTGAAAAAGTCCATTGAAAAGATGTACGGTAAAAAAGGGCAGGATATCGTAAAGAAGAATACCGACGCGGTGGACCATGCCATCGCGGCATTAAAAAAGATAGAAATTCCGGACTCCTGGAAAGATGCCCAAGAGAAGGAGGACGATCTGAAAGACAAAGAGGCGCCGGATTTCGTGAGGCAATTGCAGTGTCCCATGTCAAGACACGAAGGAGACGATCTGCCGGTCAGCGCCTTCGCCGGGATGGAGGACGGTACCTATCCGCTTGGAACCACCGCCTATGAAAAGCGCGGCATCGCACCCATGGTACCCCAATGGCAGATCGAAAAATGCATCCAATGCGGCAGATGCGCTTATGTCTGCCCCCATGCCACCATCCGCGCGTTTCTGTTAAATGATGAGGAGATGGCAAGGAAACCGGATACGTTTCAGACAAAGGACGCCATTGCCAAGGGTCTTGGCAATTTCCAGTACCGCATTCAGGTTTCTCCTCTTGACTGTACCGGCTGCGGAAACTGCGCCGACATCTGCCCGGCCAAGGGAAAGGCTTTGATCATGAAGCCCGCCGATCAGGAAATTGAAATGGAGTGTGAAAACTGGGAATTCGCTGTGACCGTTACCGACAAGAGCGAGCTGGTCGATACGAAAACCGTGATCGGAAGCCAGTTCGTAAAGCCTTTATTGGAATTCAACGGCGCGTGTCCGGGCTGCGGGGAAACACCATATATCCGTCTTTTGACCCAGTTGTTCGGCAGACGGATGATCATCTCCAACGCGACGGGCTGCTCCTCGATCTGGGGCGCCTATGCGCCGTCCATCGCCTATACCACCGATGAAGAGGGAAGGGGGCCCGCCTGGATCAATCCGCTCTTTGAGGATGCGGCGGAATTCGGCTACGGCCTGGCGCTGGGATCCGGACAGGTCAGAAGAAAACTGGCCGGGCTTATGCTGGAGGCTATGGAAACGGACATTTCCGTTTATCTCAAGGAAAGCTTCCAGGCCTGGATCGAGCATATGAACGATGGCGAAGCGTCGGAAAAAGCGGCAAAGACGATTCTGAAATGCGAGCATGAAATGGAGGGGAACTCGATTCTGGAGGAAATCCTCAGACTGAGGGATTACTTTGTGAAACCCTCTGTTTGGGCCATCGGCGGAGACGGCTGGTCTTATGACATCGGCTACGGCGGACTGGATCATGTCATCGCATCGGGGGACGACATCAACCTGTTTGTCATGGATACGGAAATTTATTCCAATACGGGAGGGCAATCCTCCAAATCCACTCCCACCGGCGCCATCGCAAAGCTGGCCGCCGCAGGCAAAAGTACGAAGAAGAAAGACTTGGGACTGATGGCCATGACTTACGGCAATGTTTATGTTGCGCAGATCGCCATGGGAGCGGATATGAACCAGACCATCAAGGCCATGGTGGAAGCGGAACGGTATCAGGGGCCGTCCCTTGTCATCGCCTACGCTCCCTGCGTGAGCCACGGGATCAAAACCGGTATGGGCACCAGCCTGGCAGAGGAAAAAAGGGCGGTGGAAGCCGGTTACTGGCAGCTTTACCGGTTCAATCCGGACCTCAGAAGAGAGGGGAAAAACCCGCTCATTCTCGATTCCAAGGATCCGACCGGAGATTACAAGGACTTCCTGCGGGGAGAAATCCGGTACTCCCAGCTTATGAACGTATTCCCGGAAAGGGCCGAAGAGCTCTTCGAACAGAGCAGGCAGGATGCGTCCTTCAGAAACAGGAGGAGAAAGCTATTGTCGGAACAGGAAATTTTCTGACCCCGCCTGAATCAAAAAAAATAATATGCGGCTGCCGGGAGAATACTCCGGGCAGCCGCTGAAAAAGACGCCGCAGGCGTCTTTTCATTTTTCATTTTCGTCGACAAATTCTTTTGCGTTGATCACCTGCATCTCGTCGGGAAAATTGACTCCGGATATATCGTCCAGACGATCCATGCTGGCCCATGCCGCGGTCGCCTGATTTTCCACAGGAGTATTTCTGTGAAATTCCTTGTATCTGTTCTCGGCCATTTTTTCCTCCTCCATTTCACAATTCATATTTATTGAATTAAATATAGT
>DATMXY010000347.1:0-2378 GCA_035561275.1 Anaerovoracaceae bacterium
GATAATCGCATTATTAAAAATCAGCCATTTCAGAATAGAGGAGGGTAATCGAATGAATCTATTTTCACTGAAGGGAAAGACGGCCATCGTGATCGGCGGCGGCAGAGGCATCGGGAAGGCCGTTGCAACCGGGTTTTCGGAATCCGGCGCCGACGTCGTCATCGCCAGCAGGACCCAGGGGCAGCTTGACGCCGCCGCAAAAGAGATCTCGGCGCAGACCGGGGGTAAGGTGGTCGGGATTGCAGCCGACGTCAGCTCCCGGGAAGGGATCGACTACCTGGTTGCAAAGGTAGCTGAAACGTTCGGCCATATTGATATTTTACTGAACGCGGCAGGGGTCAACGTAAGAGGCTCAGCGCTGGAGTTCACCGAGGAGGGTTGGGATACCGTCCAGAACGTGCAGCTGAAAGCCGTCTTTTTAATGAGCCAGGCTGTGGCAAAACATATGAAGGAAAACGAGATCAAGGGAAAAATTATCAACGTTGCGTCGCTGACCAGCGTTTTAGGGCTGAAAAATATGGTTTCCTACGCCTGTGCCAAGGGCGCGGTGGTACAGCTCACCAAGGTGCTGGCAAACGAACTGGCCGAGTATGGGATCAATGTTAACGCCTTCGGCCCGGGTTACGTGAAGACCGAGATGACAAAAGCCATATTCGACGATCCGGAAAGAGTAAAAACCCTGCTTTCCAGGATTCCGGCCAACCGGTTCGGATCGCCCGAGGACATGGTCGGCGCTGCGCTTTTCCTGGCGTCTCCCGCATCGGATTATGTAACCGGACAGGTAATTTATGTCGACGGAGGATTCCTGTCGGCGTAAACGGCGGCCAATGGGAGAGTCAAATCAAATGAGTTATATGAGTTATTAATGGAGAGTCATGAAGTTGTAAAGGAGTTGATTATCATGATGAATGGAGCACAATACAAAGAAAGTTTGAGGAAATTAAAGCCGAGAATTTATTATCAGGGCGAGAAGATCGAATCGGTGGTGGACCACCCCATGACGAAGCCCCATGTAAATTCCGCGGCGATGACCTATGAGCTGGCAAACGACCCGTTATATGAGAACCTGATGACGGCCAAATCGCATCTGACCGGGAAAAAGGTCAACCGGTTCACCCACATTCAATACAGCAAGGACGATCTGGTAAACAAGGTTAAAATGATGAGGATGATCGCTCAGAAGACGGGTACCTGCTTCCAGAGATGCGTAGGCCTGGACGCCATGAACGCCACCTTTATCACCACTTATAATATAGACAAAGCGAAGGGGACCGACTATCACAAGAGATTCCTGAAATGGCTTGAATACGTGCAGGAAAACGACCTGATGATCGCGGGCGCCATGACGGACGTAAAGGGCGACAGGAGCCTGAAGCCTTCCAAGCAGGCGGATCCGGATCTGTTCACTCATATTGTTGAGAAGAGAGCGGACGGTATCGTGATCAAAGGCGCGAAAGCCCATATGACCGGTATGGCAAACTCCCATGAAATGCTGATCCTGCCGACGACAAACCTTCTGGAAGGCGATGAAGATTATGCCGTCGCATGCGCGGTTCCCGTAGACGCGGAAGGCGTGCTGCATATCTTCGGAAGACAGACCAATGACCAGAGAAGACTGCAGGGCGATATCGACACCGGTAACTCGGAATACGCCATCGTCGGCGGCGAGACCCTGACCGTACTTGACAATGTCTTTGTCCCGTGGGAAAGGGTATTCATGTGCGGAGAAGTGGAATTCGCCCAGGATTACGTGACCCGTTTCGCCGCATACCACAGACAGAATTACGGCGGATGTAAGGTCGGAAACTCTGACGTGCTCATCGGCGCGGCCTCCCTCATCGCGAAAATGAACGGCGCAAGCAAAGCCAGCCATATCAAGGAAAAGCTGATTGAAATGACCCATCTGGCAGAGACCATGTACTGCTGTTCCCTGGCATGTTCCTATGAAGGCACCAAGGAAGAAGCGGGCAGCTATTATGTAAACACCCTGCTGGCCAACGAAGTGAAGCTGAATTGCACCAGAAACATGTATGAGATTGCAAGGCTGGCCCATGAAATCGCCGGCGGGTTCATCGCGACGCTGCCTCATGAAAAGGATATGAAGTCCGAGGTCACCGGAAAATACATCGACAAGTACTTTGCAGGGGACGCCAAATATTCCACAGAGGACAGGATCAAGATCGCAAGGCTTCTGGAAAATATGTCCGGCGGAACCGCTCTGGCGGAATCCATGCACGGCGCCGGTTCGCCGCAGGCCATGAGGATCATGATCGGCAGAGAGTCGAATATGGACCAGAAAGAAAAGCTTGCGGCCGATCTGGCGCATATCAGCCCGGTGAAGTAAACGGCGCATGTCAATTGAAACAGCGCATATAAAT
>DATMXY010000348.1:0-11171 GCA_035561275.1 Anaerovoracaceae bacterium
GTTAAGGCGCATGAATCTTAATATCGCTATTTTCATGCATTCATCACGTATTTTGTTAAGAAATTGAAAAAATATTATTGACAGTTTTAAAAAGTAATGGTAACGTTATCATGGAATTAAGATGAGTAAACTAGACGATTGGATGATGATTATGATAACACTTAAGGATGTTGCCCAACTTGCCGGGTATTCGGTCTCAACAGTTTCACGGGCGCTCAACGGAAGCAGCCGCATCGACAATGAAACGCGTACAGTGATACTGGAAGCGGCGAAGAAACTGAACTACCAGGCCAACTTGAACGCAAAGAGTTTAAGGACAAAGAGCACAAGGCTGATAGGCATAATTTCCGAGGGTAGTACAAACTACATGTTCTCCCAGTATATACAGTACATCAGCGACTACTGCACGTCGCTCGGTTACGGGTTACTGGTCGCCAACCACAACAATGACCCTATGATTGAGGAAAGGCTCTTCAACAACTACTACCAGCGTGGAATCGACGGAATGATCCTCTCGCTGGTCTCGGAAGAGAGCCGCATATTCCGCTCCATACTTGACAGCACAATACCTATCGTCTTGGTTGACCGCTATTTGGTATTCGAACACCATTTTCACGATACCTGCCACGCCAGTATCGTCTTGAATAACATGGGAGCGGGGCGTATGGCGGCCGACTGTCTCATGGATCTGGGGCACAGGTATCTGGCTTGCATTACCGGACCAATGAGCGTAGGACTCAGCAGAGAGAGAACGAACGGTTTTGTTTCCCGTATATACGAGCGCGGGGGGCATATCGATAATAAACATCTGGTCGAAGGCAATTTTTCCTTTGAGTCGGGATATGCGGCAGCCATGCAGATACTGGGATATAGCGAAAGACTACCTACGGCCATCTGGGCGGAGAACGACATGATGGCCATCGGGGTTATCAAAGCGTTGGCTGAGAGAAGCATATCCGTTCCGGATGACATATCCGTAATAGGAATGGACGATGTAGGATTCTCACGAATGATAACGCCGCCCCTGACTACGATAAGCCAGCCATATAAGGATATGGCGACAACCGCAGTTGATGTTATTGCAAGCGGCGGTACAGGCGGGGGAGGCAAACAGAAAAGGTTCGTATTCGACGGCGCCCTCGTTATGAGGGACTCGGTCACGGAATGCAGAGATAAGTAAAAAAACAATGCCAACCGGAGGTGGAGCTCCGATTGGCGGCGCATGAAATATCACGACCTTGCGAGCCATGGTTTTTTCATGCCTTTTTATCTTAGCATCGACGTACAGATTAGTCAATATTCAATACGAAAATATAACAGTAAGGAGGGTTGGAAATGAACACAAAAGAATTCTTAGCGGAACATAAGGTGATCGCGATCTGCAGAAAAGTGTATGGAGAAAACCTGTTAAGACTTGCGGAGGCCTTGTGCGGAGGCGGAGTGCGGCTGATGGAGGTAACCTTCGATCAGGCTGATCCGGACTGCCTTGAAAAGACGAGTGAAGCGATCAGGATGCTGTCGGAAAAGTTCGCCGGCGAACTGCTGCCCGGCGCAGGTACGGTGCTGACCTCCGATCAGGTACAGTGTGCCGCGAATGCCGGTGCGAAATATATAATATCCCCTAATACCAGTTCCGAAGTGATAACCGGGACAAAGAAACTGGGACTGATATCGATACCGGGAGCGATGACGCCAACTGAAATAATCACGGCCAACGATCTTGGCGCGGACTTCGTAAAGCTGTTCCCCTCCGGATATCTGGGCTTCAAGTACATAAAGGACATCCTGGCGCCGATCAGTCATGTAAAGCTGGTCGCTACAGGCGGAGTCACGGAGGAAAATCTGCCTGAATACCTGAAGCTGGGCTTTGCCGGCGCAGGAATCAGCGGAAGGCTATGCGACAAGGCGTTGATTGCGGACGGCAACTACGCGGAGATAAAGGCGCGAGCCATGGGATTTGCCGCGATAGCGGCAGGAGGGCAGCATTGAACAGGAAAAAGGTAGTAGGATTTGGAGAGATCATGCTCAGGCTTAGTCCTCTAGGATATATGAGACTCATTCAGGCCGAAGGATTCACCGCCAATTACACGGGAGCTGAGGCCAATTCCTGCGTCTCGCTGAGTATGATGGGCTTTAACTCTGAATTTGTGACAAAAGTCCCCGACAACGAGATAGGACAATGTGCCGCAGCCACCATGCAAAAATATGGCGTTGGTATCGGGAACATAGTCCTGGGCGGTGAACGGCTGGGGCTCTACTATTCCGAAAAGGGCGCGGCGCAGCGTCCCTCCAAGGTCATATACGACAGGAAATATTCAGCCATATCCCAAGCCAAAAGGGACGAATTTGACTGGGACCGTATTCTTGACGGGGCTGACGCCTTCCTCTTTACCGGCATAACCGCGGCTCTGGGCGAGGAGCTTCCGGGCATCTGCATGGACGCCTGTCAAACCGCCAGAAAGAAGAACATCACAGTCTTCTGCGACCTGAACTACAGGAATAAGCTTTGGACAACCGAGCAGGCGTTCAAGGTCATGGATGGCCTGATGCCTTATGTAAACGTGCTGATGGGCAATGAGGAGGATTCGGAAAAGGTTCTCGGAATCAAAAGCGATATGAGCGATGTGACCCACGGAAGGCTCTGCCGCGAAAGCTATTCTGAAGTCGCCGAAAAGATCGTATCACGCTATGGTACAGACACTGTGGCGTTTACCCTCAGAACGAGCATCTCAGCCAGCGACAACAAGTGGGCCGCCATGCTGTACAAAAACGGCAGTACAAGCTTCTCCCGGGAATATGACATGCATATTGTTGACCGCATGGGCGGTGGCGATTCATTTGGCGCGGGGCTTATTTATGGTTTGCTGTCCGGAATGTCTGACCGGGAGGCCCTGGAATTCGCGGCGGCGGCTTCCTGTCTCAAACACAGTATAGAACAAGACTTCAATCTCTCAACCGCAGATGAGATAAAAGCGCTTATGAATGGCGACAGTTCCGGGCGTATTCAGAGATAGTAACAAAGGAAAAAAATAAGGAGGTGGGGACTGATCCACAACATCTGTAAACAGTATAGTCCATACCTTAGAAAAGGTATCGTGAACTATAAATCTAAAATAAGAGGAGAATGAAAATGAAAATGAGAAAAAGACTGAGTATTATCCTTGCTCTTACCCTCGCTTTTGTCATGATCGTGTCCTTGGCCGGCTGTGGTGATTCCGGCTCAACCCAGGCTCCAGACACTGAGTCCGACGGCGCCGCCCAGAGCACCGAACCTGAATTCGTATTAAAAATAGGCCATGATATGCCTGAGACCCATCCATATCATAATTTCTGTCTTGCGTTCAAAGAAGAGGTAGAGAAAAACTCAAACGGCCGCATCCAGATCGACATTTTCAGCAACGCCGTCCTGGGCTCTGAAGTCGAGATGACGGAGGGTCTGCGTCTTGGGACCCTCGATTTCCTGGTCAGTACCACCGCTAACTCTTCTTCGCTCATCCCGAAGCTGGGAGTCCTTGGCATGCCCTTCCTCTATCAATCTGTCGACCATGCCGTCGCCGTCACCCATGATCCCGACATCCTGGTTTACTGGCAGGATGTCGTCAAGGATGCCGACGTGGGTATCACTCTGCTGAATATCGCCGCTTCCGGCTGGCGCAATATCTACTCCACTTTCCCCGTCACCAAACTGGAAGACCTTAAGGGAGTGAACCTGAGATGCCAGGCTGCGGAGATCGAGGCCAAAATTTGGACTGCATTGGGCTGCAATACCGTCACCATGCCGATCAGCGAGGTATACACTTCCTTCCAGACCGGCCTGATCGACGCTGCGGAGAACTGCGCCACCTCATATGTCACCAATGCCCACAATGAGGTCGCACCCTATTTCAGCCAGACCGAGCATACTCTGATGATCCACCCGATCCTCGCATCAAATCAGGCGCTTGAGAAGCTGGACGGCGATTTGCAGAAGGTCGTCTATGATGCCGCCGCCACCGCCTCCGACGCTCTCTTTGACGCCCAGCAGAAACTGGACGCCGAAAATCTCCAGAAAGCCATTGACGGAGGTGTGACTTACACAGAAAACGTTGACATGAGCGCCGCCTATCAGACTGCCGCGGAATATCACAAGCAGTTTGCCGCGGACCTGGGCGCTTCCGACGGCCTTGATGCGATCATGGCCAAAGTGGATTAATTCAACGCACGCTTTTTCACACATTCCCGTGTCCGCGGCGCTTACCGCGGACACGGGATCAATACGGAGGAATGGAAATGACACCTATCGGACCGAAATATTACGACGAGCTTTCCATAGGAGACGTCTTTGTTACAGCTACACGCACGATAACGGAAGCGGATGTTGTCATGTTCGCAGGTCTGACGGGGGATTACACAGAAATCCACACCAGCAGGCAGTTTGCGGAAAATGAGGCCTTTGGGCAGCGTATCGCTCATGGCATGCTCGTACTGTCTTACGCACATGGACTGTTCATGCAGCTTAAGTTGACCACGCCGACCGGAATCGCGTTTGCATCCATTGAGCAATGGAAATTCAACGCCCCCGTTTTCTTTGACGACACCATACATGTGAAAATAACGGTATCCGATATGATACCCAGCCGCAGCAAGCCGGACAGGGGAGTCGTCAAATTTCTGTTCCAGGTGGTCAATCAAAAAGATCAGATCGTCCAGGAAGGGACGAAAGTTATCATGATGAAGCGTTTGCCGCGCGCGAACGCAGAAAATTGAAAGGAAGAATACACGCATGCTTGAAGGGGTAAAAATCCTGAGTTTCACCCATTTTCTGCAGGGTCCGCTCGCAGCGCAGCTTCTGGCTGACTTCGGAGCAGATGTAATAAAGATCGAGCCGCTTCGCGGAGCGTACGAGCGCAGCTTTTCCGCGATGGACTGCTATGCCTGCGACGAGAGTATCATGCACCTGTCGCTCAACAGGAATCAGCGCAGCCTGACTGTTGACCTGCGCACGCCCGAGGGCCGGGAGATCATCGAGAGACTGCTCCCTGACACGGACGTCATTATACAGAATTTCAGACCGGGAGTGCTTGACAAATACGGGTTCGGGTACGACCAGCTGAAAGAAAAATATCCCCGTATCGTCTACTGCAATATAACCGGTTATGGAGGCGACGGGCCCTATGCCGACCGCCCCGGCCAGGACCTGCTGGCGCAGGCGGCCAGCGGTTTATGCTCCTGTACCGGTCGCAGCGACCAGCCGCCAGTCGCCATCGGTACCGCCGTGGTGGACACCCACGGCGCCGTTCTGGCCGCTTTTGCCATTGCCTCTGCCTTGATGGAGCAGCGCCGTACCGGAAAAGGCCATAAGATAGACACCTGCCTGCTGAATGCCGCGATGCACATGCAGATCGAGGCCTACGGCGCTTATCTCTTCAAGGGGAATCTCTACGACAAAATTCCTTCGGGGAGTGTTTCCAGAGCCTACGACGTCCCGTACGGCGTGTACGAGACAGCGGACGGTTACATACTCATATCCAAGACCCCGGTGCCGAAACTGAGAGAGGTATTCGGCGACGGTCTCTTTGGAGAGTTTGAGGAAAAGGACGTATTTTACCGCAGGGCGGATATTGACGCCCGCGTCGCGGAAGCGGTGAAGAAAAAGACTACCGACGAGTGGGTAAAAATATTCACCGAGCATAACTGCTGGTTCTCACGTATCCTTGAATATGACGAAGTTGTGAAAGATCCCCAGGTCATCCACAACGGCATGATCATGGAGATGGACCATCCCGTGGCCGGCAAGGTCAGGGTGTTGGGCAATCCCTTAAAAATAGACGGTGAAAATATACCGCTCAGGACGTATCCGCCCGAGCTTGGGCAACACACAGAGGAGATCCTGCGCTCCGCAGGGTTCAGTGATGGGGAAATACGCAGCATGGCCGAGAAGAAGTGTGTGTCGCTGTATTCCGGGAAGCGGGCCGGGGAGGTTACCGAATGAGCGGTAAGATAAAAATGGATTATTTCGAGGACGGACGCATCGCCCGGATCACCCTTGACAATCCGCCTCTTAACCTTACAACCGTAGAAATACTCGGCGAGCTTATGGACGCGGTGATCAAGGCGGCGGACGACAGGAGGGTCAGGGTGGTTGTGGTTACCGCCGCCGGCGACAGGATCTTCTGCGGCGGCTCCGACCTGAAGGAGTTCCCGGCGATACGGGACAACTTTGTGGAGACGAAACTCCGTAAGGAAAACGCCATCTTCATGCGCATTGAGACGATGAATAAGCCCGTCATCGCGGCAATCAACGCCAATGCGCTGGGCGGAGGATGCGAGCTGGCCCTGGCCTGCGACTTCATCGTGATGGACGAGCGCGCTAAAATAGGGCAGCCCGAAGTAAATATCGGCACCTTTCCCGGCAGCGGCGGAGCGTTCAGACTGCCCCGCCGGATCGGCGCGGCCCGCGCTATGGAGATGCTGTGTCTCGGCGCGGCCCTGGATGCGGACGAAGCTCTGCGGATCGGGATGATAAACCGGAAAGCCCCCGCCGGAGAAACGTGGGAAACCGCGTACGAGCTGGCGTTGGAGCTGGCGGAGAAGCCGGTCTTTGCCCTCGGGTGCATAAAGGAATGCTGCCGGAACGCGTATCTTCAGTCTTCGGCCGAGGCTATCGAGCAGTCTCTGCGCCTGAGTGAAATCATACTGAAAACTCCCGACAGCATTGAAGGGACAAACGCGTTTTTTGAAAAAAGGAAACCCCATTTTCAGGATGCGGTGATCAGATGATTCCGGATCATAGTATCAAGAGAAGGAGAGAAAATCATGGAAAATGAAAAAAGGACGCCAGGGGCGTTTCTGTGCACCGTCGGAAAGATCGGCGATAAGCTGGAGACATTCTACTACGCCGTTGGGATCGTATCTGTCGTAGCATTCTTTCTCGCCGTCGTTTTGGATGTAGCGGCCAGAACGGCCAAATCGCCCATACTATGGTGCCAGGAGGTGGCGGTATTTTGTTATTTTTGGGGCATATTCACTGCCTACGCTATCTACACGCGCACAAACGAACACTTCTCAATAGAAATTTTGACACGGTTTCCGGAGGCCGCAAAGCGTATCAAGGAGGCTGTCGTCGCACTGCTCACAGCGGCATTTGCCTATGTGTTGATTCGCTACGGATATGACTATGCCATACTGGGGTTGGTGAGGCACTCAGTACCCTCCGGAATCCCGCTTTTCTACCCGCTTGTCGTGATGCCGATAGGCGGCGCGGGGGCTGCGTTTTTCCTGTTTGAGCGTCTTTTATGCATCGTGTCCGGCGTGAGTCTCAGCGATATCAGCAAGAGGCATATCGCCCGTTCGGAAGAATAAACGGGAGGGATAATATGGATACTATACAATTAATACTTATTCTGTTCGGATCCTTCGTCGCGCTGGCGCTCATCGGCGTTCCGATCGCCGTCAGCCTCGGTCTTGCAGGGTTCCTGTCCGCTTTGGCGGCGGGGATCAATCCCATCGCCATCGTCCAGAACATCTATGCCATTCTGAACAGTTATACGCTTTTAGCCGTCCCGCTGTTCATGCTGGTTGGCAGCCTCATGGAACACGGCGAGATAACAGAACGCTTAGTCGGCTTTTCCAGAGTGCTGGTGGGACATATCCGGGGAGGACTGGGGCAAGTCAACGTCCTCACCAACATGCTGATGTCCGGCATCTCCGGGTCAGCCACGGCGGACGCTGCCGCTTTGGGCAGCGTTATGCTGCCGGCCATGAAGCGGGAGGGATACCCCGCGGATCTGGCCGCGGCGATAAATGCCACCGCCTCCACCTTAGGTCCGATCATACCGCCCAGCATCATGATGGTCGTTTACGGCGCTTACGGCGGGGTGTCAATCGGCGCGATGTTCCTCGGCGGTTTCCTGCCGGGTGCGCTCCTCGGAGTGGCGCTTATGATTTATATATATATCTGGGCGAGACGCACCGGTTTCAACGCGCATCTGAAGCGGGCGACAGCCCGGGAGGTATGGGAAGCGACCAAGGATGCCGCACTTGCGCTGCTGGCGCCGGTCATTATCGTCGCCAGCATCGTATCAGGCCTTTGCACAACCACGGAAGCGGGCATGATATGCGCCGTCTATTGTCTGCTGGTCTGCCTTATCAGCTATCGTTCACTGAGCTTTCATTCTATGATCATAGTTCTGAAGGATACTCTGTCCGGCACGGGCAAGCCACTGCTTTGCGTGGCTGGCGCCGGGGCGTTCGGATATATGATGGCGTACCTTCAGATCCCGAACAGGGTTCTGGAACTATTCGGCCCGTATGCCGATTCCAAGGTTTCCGTAACGCTTTTCATCGTCATCCTCTATCTGATCCTTGGTACGTTCATGGACGCTACTCCGGCCATCGTAATATTTATCAGCATTATCCAGTCTCTGGCCGAGAACGTCGGCCTGAACCAACTGCATGTAGGCGTGCTGGTCTGTGTAACATTGTGCTGCGGTTTCATAACGCCGCCCTACGGTCTGACACTGCTTATAAGCGCAGGCCTAGCAAATGTTTCAACAACGGCTGTAATAAAACGTTTGGCGCCGCAGCTTATCCTGTACATTTTTATTATTTTGCTTATCGCTTTTATACCGGAGATCGTGCTCTGGCTTCCCAGGATCTTCATGCCGAGTTCCGTTTAGGTGATGTCATGGAGAGGGATTTGCCGATCATTCTGGAGAAGCATGGCGGCATTGCCGTCATCACTCTGAACGCGCCGCCGTTGAACCTGCAGACACTGCGTTCCATGGAATTATTGGAGCGCATTGTCATCGGCCTGAGGCATGACGCGGAAACGCGCTGCGTGGTGATAACCGCCGCCGGCGACCGTGTCTTCTGCGCCGGGTCCGACGTGAAGGAGTTTCCGGAGCTCAGGGGGAATTTCGTGGAGGAGAAACTCCGCCGCGAAAACGCGGTGTTCTCCCGCATCAACGAGCTGCCGATGCCGGTCGTCGCGGCGTTGAACGGCGCCGCCATGGGCGGCGGCGCCGAGCTGGCGCTGTGCTGCGATTTCCGTATCATGAGCGAAACGGCAAAGATCGGTTTCCCGGAAATTAACCTGGGCAACTTCCCGGGAAGCGGAGGGCCTTTCCGGCTCTCCGGCGCAATATCCGGATACCGCGCCTTTGAGCTGATGTCGCTGGCAACGGTGCTCTCCGCTGAGGAAGCATTGAATTTGGGGCTGGTATGGCGCGTCGCGCCGCAGGGGGAGGTCCTCCCCCGCGCGCTGGAACTTGCCTCCGGCCTGTGCAGCAAAGATCCGGAGGCGCTGCGGCGCATAAAGGCTCTTGTACGCGCCGCACACCGGCTTAGCGCAGAGGAAGCGGCAGATCTGTCGATGAAATTTGCCGAAGAGCTCATTGATCTGAAAAACCAATAACGATTTTATGGGGGGCATTATGGACAATATAAAAACCGACGTACTGATCATCGGCGGAGGCGGGGCGGCCTGCCGAGCCGCTGTCGCGGCAGCCGACGCCGGCGCGGATGTGACGGTCGTCCTGCGGGGTACGCTGGGCCGCAGCGGAGCGACGACGTATCAATGCTGTGAAATAGCCGGCTATAATGTGTCTGGCTCCGGCGACCCGCAAGACAGCCCCGAGGTATATTATGAAGATATCATGGACGCGGGCATGGGCATGGCGGATCCGCGGCTGGCGGAGCTGCTGGCGCATGGCGCCGGGCCCCGGTTCGAGGACCTGAGGAGATGGGGCGTTTCCCCCGCTGCCGACGGCGGCCGTGAGGTTATCATGAAGGGATGCTATTCCTCCAGACGCCGGGGCTATACCATCAGGGGCCACGGCGAGCCTATCGCCGGCGCTTTGATCCGCCAGATGCGGGCTCGTCTCTCGATCAATGTGATGGAAAACTCCGCTGCCGCCGGCCTCCTCATGTCCGACGGGATATGCTCCGGCGCGGACGTGCTCCTTCCCGACGACAGTTTGGCGCGGATATACGCGGGCGCGGTCATCCTTGCCACGGGCGGCGCGTCCCGGGTATTCCTTAAAAATCTGAATCCTGCCGACGTGTGCGGCGACGGGTACTCCATGGCCTGGGAATGCGGAGCCGATCTGATGAACATGGAGTTTATGCAGGCAGGCGTAGGGTTCTTCCATCCGGTAAAGAGTCTGTTCAACACCTATCTCTGGGCTGGTTTCCCCCTGTTGACCAACGCATCGGGAGAGCGATTCCTTGAAAAATATCTGCCTTCCGGCGTATCCGAGCGGGATGTGATGCTGGCGCACTGCCGGCATTTCCCCTTCAGCAGCCGTGACGCCTCCCGCTATATCGAGATAGGCATCCAGAAGGAACTGGCTTCCGGAGGCGGCAACGAGCGCATGAACCTGCAAGTGCGCTTCGAACACTTCACAAATGAATACATCGCCGGGCTGGAGTACGACGCCGACCTCAAAGCCCTGTGGCCTATGGTGAAAGAGCACTTCCTTGGAAACGGCGTGGACCTGCTTCGCGATACCGTTGAGGTAACCTGCGTCGCCCAGGCGGTAAATGGCGGGATACGCATAGACGTGAACTCCATGTCAACGATACCCGGTCTTTTCGCTGCCGGCGAGACCGCTGCCGGTCCCCACGGCGCGGACAGGCTCGGCGGCAACATGATGGTCACTTGCCAGGTGTTCGGGGAAATAGCCGGGCGCAAGGCGGCAGAGTGGGCTTTGCGCAGAGGGCTTAAGGCTCGCGGAGGCCCATGCGGGAAAGAAGCCGAACTGCTTTATAAGGATGTGAACACCGCCGCACTGACCGACGAGCTTCAGCGGTGTGCCATGACCGATCTGTTTATATGCCGTACTGCCGGGAAGCTGGAACACTTCCTGAACAAGGCCGACGAACTGGAGCGCGAATTCATCGGCGCAAAGACCTCGGACGCGCCGCGCCGGGAAAACCTGGCCTTTTATTCCCTGCTGAACTCGGCTCGTATCATGGCCCGTTCGGCGCTTCTGAGAAAGGAAAGCCGCGGCAGCCACTATCGTGAGGATTTTCCGTACACCGACGACGAAAACTTCGGCGCTCCGATCATCGTGAAGAAAAACGGCTGAGGTGAAAAACGATCCGGCGAACGGCGCGCCTGTTGCCTGTATATGGCGTAACTTTTATAGCAAGCACAATAACCTGGGATGGTTATTGTGCTTGTTTTATAT
>DATMXY010000349.1:0-7714 GCA_035561275.1 Anaerovoracaceae bacterium
TTCCTGCGAATTGAACGGGTGCTGCTGCGCTCATGATTCCGCGGCGGGAGAAAAGAAAAAAGAAATCAAAGCCGTTTCCGGCGATGAGGGCTGCTGCTGCGGCGGGGAATGCGAGCACGAGGAAGAGTATCTGAAATCGAAGCGTTTTCTTGCCGGGGTTGCACTCTTTATCATAGGCGTCGGTATGAATATTTTTATGGGGCAAGTTCCCGTCCTGGCAGAAGCAGGAGTATTTCTGGTGGCATACCTGCTGATCGGGAAGGAGATCTTGCTGACTGCAGGCAGAAATATTACAAAAGGCAAGGTCTTTGACGAGAATTTCCTGATGGCTATTGCCAGTATAGGCGCCTTTGTCATCGGCGAATATCCCGAAGCGGTTGCGGTCATGCTCTTTTACCGGGTCGGGGAGTATGTGCAGGGGAGAGCGGTTTCCAGTTCCAGAAAATCCATATCCGCGCTGATGGATATCCGGCCGGATACCGCGAATAAGAAGACGGCTGACGGTATCCGTGTCGTCCCGGCGGAAGACGTCAGGGCAGGCGATATCATCGTCATCAAGACCGGGGAAAAAGTTCCCCTCGACGGGATCATAACGGAGGGAAGCTCCACCATGGATACAAGAGCCCTTACGGGAGAATCCCTTCCCCGGGACGTCAGCGTCGGTTCTGAGGTGCTGTCCGGCTCCATCAACGGTCAGGGGCTGCTGCAGGTGAAAGTGACAAAGGAGTTCTCGGAATCCACCGCATCTAAGATCATTGAACTGGTACAGAGCGCGAGCAATAAAAAAGCAAAGACGGAGAACTTCATCACGAAGTTTGCCGGATATTATACGCCTGCCGTGGTAGGCATAGCGGTTGCGCTGGCGGTGATTCCGCCGTTTGTCCTGGATATGGGGAGCTTTTCCCAATGGCTTTACAGGGCGCTGGTTTTCCTTGTAATCTCCTGTCCGTGCGCTTTGGTCATATCGATACCGCTGGGCTTTTTCGGCGGGATCGGAGCCGCGTCGTCCAAGGGGATCCTGGTGAAGGGAAGCAATTATCTGGAGGCGCTGAACGAGGTTGATACGGTGATCTTTGATAAGACAGGAACGCTTACCACCGGTATTTTTAAAGTGACAGAAATTAGAAACCAAAACGGGTTCACAAAAGATGAAATATTGAAATATGGGGCTTATGCGGAATATCATTCCACCCATCCAATTGCCGTATCCATAAAAAACAAATATCTGGAAGATCCGGCCAATGAAATCCGGGAAGATCAGATCGCAGAACTCACGGAGCGCGCCGGCTTCGGCGTCAGGGCGCAGGTCGGAGAGAAAACCGTTCTGGCAGGCAATCTCAGACTTATGGAAGAGGAACAGATCAAGGTTGTACCGGAGGACGCCGTCGGTACGGTGGTCTATATCGCGGTGGGCGGAAGTTATGCCGGCGCCGTCGTGATTGCGGACGAAGCAAAGGCCGACAGTAAAAAGACCATTGAAGGTCTGCACCAGGTAGGCGTGAAAAAAGTGGCGATGCTCACCGGCGACAGCAGAAAAATAGGGGAAGAAATCGGCCGTGAGCTGAAGATCGACGATGTTTATTCGGAGCTGCTTCCTCATAAGAAAGTAGAGGTCCTGGAGTCGATCTTTGAAAACAGAAAATCCGCCGCTGAGAAAGCCGGCAAAGTTATCTTTGTTGGAGACGGCATCAATGACGCGCCTGTGCTTGCACGGGCCGACATCGGGATTGCCATGGGCGGGGTCGGGTCCGACGCCGCCATAGAAGCGGCGGATATCGTCATTATGAACGACGAGCCCTCCAAGGTGATCACCGCGATCCGTGTCGCCAGAAAAACCAGGACCATCGTATGGCAGAATATCATCGGCGCGCTGGGTGTGAAGGGAGTCGTACTGCTGCTGGGCGCCCTGGGATTTGCAACCATGTGGGAAGCCGTATTCGCCGACGTGGGCGTCGCGATCCTGGCCGTGCTGAATGCCGTACGGGCGGGCCGCATCGGCTGAACGCCGCGAGCATGATTTTGTTGACCTGTTAAAGCCGATCTTTCAGGAATTGGATTGTAAAAACAACTGGAATGTGTATAATTATTTCAGTTGTTTTTGTTTTCGGGAAACGAGGAGTCTCATGTACCTTTATCTGTATCACAACGAAGGACCGAAAAGTCGCTTCGCCTTCAGTGAAAGGCTCGTCCGGAGGGCGCTGCTGGATTACGCCGCCAGGCAGGAGCTTGGAATCCCTGATAAAATCCTGATAAACGCGGCCATCGCGAAGGAGGAAAAGGGAAAACCCTATTTCGCAGACCTGCGGGAGCCGGACGGAAAGGGGAGGCCTGCAGTGCATTATTCGGTAAGCCATTCGGGGGACTGGTGGGGCTGCCTGATGGCAGGAGAACCGGTGGGCTTTGATATGGAGGTCTGCCGAGATAAAGTAAATTATGAAAAAATAGCAAAGCGCTATTTTACGGAAGATGAGTACGGGCTGGTTCTTTCCGCCGGACCGGAAGCTTTTTTTGACGTCTGGGTGCGGAAGGAAGCCTATGTTAAATATTCAGGATCGGGCCTGTCAGTGGGACTGGACAGCTTTTCCGTGGTGGAAGGCGGGAAGTTGGTTCCACAAGTAATAGCAACGGACAAGGCCCGAAACCGTCCGGACTGTATCGTAAAATCCTGTATTACCAGGCCCTGTGAAGTCGGGGACGGAGTAAAAGCGGCATATTGCAGCGCCGGCGGAAATTCTTTAAAAGATATCATATCGATCCAATAAATGGCTCGATAAATGGAAGGAATTAAAATCGGAAGAAACGTGATGAAAGAAAAAGATAACATGATAAAAGAAAAAACCTTTAAGATTTACGGAAGCGCGGCGCTGTTTTCCCTGATTGTCGGATTTTCCTTTGTTGGGGTCAAGACCTGTCTGTCTGTGGCAACTCCTCTTGAAACACTGACATACCGTTATAATTTTGCGTTTCTGGCTTCGCTGATCGTCGTTCTGAGCGGGCTGATCAAAATCAATTTAAAGGAAAAGCCGAAGAAGAAACTACTGCTGACAGCGGGATTGTATATCGGTTTTATGGTGCTTCAGACGATCGGGCTGGTTTTTTCGACCTCTGTTGAAAGCGGGATCATCTTTGCCATCATCCCCATTCTCGCGAAGATCATTGCCGGCGTTTTCCTGAAGGAAAACACAAGCTGGAAGCAGAATGCCTTTGTCTGCATGTCGGTTGCGGCGGTGATCACAATGTTCGTAATGGGCGCTTCAGATATTACCGTCAATATTGCCGGCCTCGTCATATTGCTGCTTTCAAGCGTGAGCATGGCCTGCAGCAACGTCATGATGCGATATGTCAGGGGGATCTATAAGCCTTTTGAGATCTCGTTTATTATTACCGGGGGCGGATGTTTGCTCTTCAATCTGGCAACAATTGTATTTGGGATCAAAAACGGGACGCTGATCAGCTACCTGGAACCGCTCTCCCACATGAACTTTGTCGTAGCCGCCGCATATCTCGGGATACCGTCGACCCTGGTCTCTGCGCTGCTCATGGCTTATATGCTCGTACATTTGGATGCGGTGAAAGCGACCGTATTCGGAAACCTCTCCACGGCCATATCCATCGTCGCGGGAGTCCTCATGCTGGGAGAACCGCTTCAGCCCTACCATATCGTCTGCACGATTCTGATCATAGCCGGCGTGATCGGGCTGAGCCTGCCGTCCATGGCAAAAAGATCAAATTAAAGAAAGGGAGGTTTAATGGAATGGCGAAGGATTGCCGCGATACGGCTTTAAGTTATTTGGAGCACAGAGCGCGTACTGCTTGTGAAGTGAAAGCCCATCTTCTTTCAAAGGGCTTTCCGGAGGAGGAAACCGAAGAGGCGCTGCGATACCTGCAGGAACTCGGATACCTGGACGACGCCGGATACTGCAGGGAATACATAAGATACGGAATAAGCAAGGGCAGGGGACCTGTCCGGCTTCAGTCCGAGCTTGCGGAAAAAGGGATCGACGCCGCCCTGATACGGGAGGCTCTTGAAGAGGATTTTGACCGGCAGGCGGAAAAGGACTCCGCCATGCGGGAGGCGTATAAGATAATCAGACCGGGAAGAGACATAGATGTCGCTTTCGATGGCGAGCGGGCCTCAGGGCCAGACGGCATAAAGCAGGCCGATGATCAGCCCGGCGGTCGGCCCGACGAAAAAACTGTCGCCAAAATCGGCAGAAAACTCTCGTCCCTGGGATACCATACGGAAGTCATTTATGAGGTCCTGGGGCATTTCATGCAGTCCCGGGAGCCGGACTGAGGCAAAGTACGCTGACGAACTGAGGCACTGTATGGCGACTGGCTGAACTCAATCATATTTTCTTGACATAATATGGTGAAAGAGTTTAAAATAAAAGGGTTAAAGATTACGATTCGTAGATTTTTACTGCCAAATGAAACCGGGATGAGCCGGTTTGAATTTCAGATACAGAAAAAGGATGATGGAACGACATGTTTGAAAATTTATCGGAGAAAGCCATTGCGGATTTGCAGAATGAACAGGCTGACCAATGGGAAAAGGAAGACCTTTTAGGAAAGTGCGTAACGACAAGGAAGGGAATGCCTTCCTTCGTGTTTTATGAAGGGCCGCCTACCGCAAACGGAAGGCCCGGGATCCATCACGTCATCGCGCGTGCGCTAAAGGACTCCGTATGCCGTTACAAGACGATGCAGGGCTTCGAAGTCAGGAGAAAAGCAGGCTGGGACACCCATGGGCTCCCCGTGGAGATCGAGGTGGAAAAAATGCTTAATATGTCCGGAAAGCAGGACATTGAGAAGTATGGCATCAAGGAGTTCAACCAGAAATGCAAGGAATCTGTCTTCACCTATGAAAAGCAGTGGAGGGAAATGACGAAGCGGATGGGTTACCTCATCGACCTGGACAATCCGTATATTACCCTGGATAATGATTACATCGAAAGCTGCTGGTGGATCCTGAAGGAATTCTTCAAGGCCGGAATGATCTATGAAGGCCATAAGATCCTGCCATACTGTCCGCGCTGCGGGACCGGTCTGGCCTCCCACGAGGTGGCTTTGGGCTATAAAGAAGTTAAAACAAATACGGTCATCGCCAAGTTCAAACGGACCGACGCCGATGAGTATTTCCTGGCTTGGACGACGACGCCCTGGACGCTGGCGTCCAATGTGGCATTGACCGTAGGCGCCGATATCGACTATATCAAGGCGGACCAGGACGGTAAAGTTTTTTATCTCGCAAAAGCCCTGGCCGACAAGATCCTGGGCGCCGATTCCTATAAAATTTTAGCCGAAATGAAGGGTAAGGAACTGGAATATCTGGAATACCAACAGCTCATGCCCTTTGTTCAGGTGGATAAGAAAGCGTTCTACGTGACCTGCGGCGATTATGTCACTGTCGAAGACGGTACCGGCATCGTTCATACCGCCCCCGCCTTCGGTGAAGACGACTACAACACCGGTAAGAAATACGGGCTGCCCGTGCCGAATCCGGTTGACGAGCAAGGCAACTATACAGAAACTCCCTGGGCCGGCAGATTTGTGCTGGATCCAAACCTCGACGTGGATATCATCAAATGGCTGGCAGCGGAGGATAAGCTCTACGCGAAGGAAAAGATGGAGCACAACTATCCCCATTGCTGGAGATGCGGCACGCCGCTGATCTATTACGCGAAGCCCAGCTGGTATATTGAAATGACCAGGCTGAAGGACCAGCTTGTGGCGAATAACAACGAAGTGAACTGGTTCCCGGATTTCGTCGGGGAAAAGCGTTTCGGGAACTGGCTGGAAAACGTCAACGATTGGGCGATTTCCAGAAACAGGTACTGGGGAACTCCCATCAACATCTGGAAATGCGAGTGCGGCCACCTGGAATCCATCGGTTCAAGAGAAGAGCTGGTCGAAAAGGCCATGGAGACCATCGACGAAAGCATCGAGCTTCACCGTCCCTATGTGGACGAGGTCCATATCAAATGTGAAAAATGCGGCAGCGCCATGTCCAGGATCCCCGAGGTCATGGACTGCTGGTTCGACAGCGGCGCCATGCCCTTCGCCCAGCACCATTACCCCTTTGAAAATAAGGAGCAATTCGATGCGGAGCTTTTCCCCGCGGACTTTATCTGCGAAGGCATCGACCAGACCAGGGGCTGGTTCTATTCCCTGATTGCGATAGCCACCTTTATCAAGGGACAGTCGCCTTACCGCAACGTACTGGTAAACGACCTGATCCTCGATAAGGAAGGAAAGAAAATGTCCAAGTCCAAGGGCAATACGGTGGATCCGTTCCAGCTCTTTGACAAGTACGGCGCCGACGCCACAAGATGGTATCTGCTCTATGTTTCACCCGCCTGGTCGCCGACGAGGTTTGACGAGGACGGCCTCATAGAGATCGTGAGCAAATTCTTCGGGACTCTGAGGAACGTTTACAATTTCTTTGTGCTCTACTCAAACCAGGATGACATCGATCCGAAGGACTTCTTCGTAAACTACAGAAAAAGACCTGAACTGGACCGCTGGATCCTGTCGAAATACAACCGGCTGATCAAAGAGGTCACCGAGGAGATGAACCGCTACGACCACATGAAATCCGTGAGGAAGATCCAGGACTTCGTTTCCGAGGATCTGTCCAACTGGTACATCCGCAGGGCGAGAAGACGTTTCTGGGGCGAGGAGCTGACCGAAGACAAAATGTCGGTCTACGCCACCACCTATGAGGTCCTCGTGGGAGTGGCCCAGCTTGCCGCGCCCTTTGCCCCGTTCATCACGGACGAGATCTATAAAAAACTGACAGGCGAGGAGTCCGTACACTTGTCCTTCTTCCCGATCGCCAAAGAGGAGTGCATCGACGAGACCGTGGAAGCCAGGATGGATCTGGTGAAAGGTCTGGTGGGACTCGGTCGCGGCGCCAGGGAAAAGGAAAGGATCAAGGTCAGGCAGCCGCTGCAGAAGATCCTGGTGGACGGAAAATATGAGAACCTCATCGGCGATATGACGGACCTGATTACGGAAGAACTCAATGTAAAGGAAGTCGTTTTTGAAAAGCAGCTCGATCGGTATATGAACTTCGGCCTGAAGCCCAATTTCAAGGTCGCGGGCCCGGCGATGGGCGCAAAGATCAAGGCCTTCGGAAAAGCCCTGGCCGACGCGGATCCGGTGCAGATCGTAGACCAGATGGAAACGGCGGGAGAAGCCTGCCTGCTCATAGACGGGGAAGAAACGACCATCTCCCGGGATTTTGTCGATATCCAGATTTCCGCAAAGGAGGGCTTTACTGTATCCATGGAAAACAACGTGTTTACGATCCTGGACACCACCATAACGCCGAAACTGATCTCGGAAGGTCTTGCCCGGGAAATGATCTCCAAAGTCCAGCAGATGAGGAAACAGAGAGACTTCGAGATGATGGACCAGATCAATATCTATTACAAGGCGGACGACGAGGTCAAGGCCGCGCTGACGGAGCACAGGGATTACATCATGAAGGAGACCCTGGCCGTGGAACTCAAGGCCATCGAATCGGAGCTGGTGGAGTACGATCTCAACGGCCATAAGACCGGAATCGACGTCGAAAGGATATAGCGGCTATGTTTTTTTTAAAGCCGGATTGAAAAAAAATTTATTACGGTGACTGACGGGGTATTTTCCCCGGGAACCGAGGCAGAAAGGGGCGGACGATTACCGCCCCTTTTAAATTATTTCGGAG
>DATMXY010000350.1:0-10103 GCA_035561275.1 Anaerovoracaceae bacterium
ATGATGATCGTATACGCAATATTGATATTTTGCCTGCTCATCTTCGTGCATGAGCTGGGGCATTTTATATCCGCTAAGGCGGTAGGGATAAAGGTCAACGAGTTTGCGCTGGGCATGGGTCCGCCGCTGTTCCGCTTTACGAAGGGAGATACGGAATATTCCTTGCGGATATTTCCCATCGGCGGCTATTGCAAAATGGAGGGCGAGGACGAGGATTCCCACGACGCATCCGCTTTTAACAACAAACCGTTTCCCGCAAAGGCTCTGGTCGTAGTGGCCGGATCCGTCATGAACCTGATCCTGGCGATCCTGATCCTGGCGGTTGTGCTTTTCAGCATCGGGATTCCGACCAACACGGTCAGGGATCTGACCCCCGGTCTGCCCGCAGTGGAAGCAGGCCTTCTGCCGGGGGATAAAATTTTACAGATCGAAAACGTTAAAATCAAGGAATGGAACGACATCACAGACACCATCGGAGAAAGCACCGGCGATATCCTGACTGTTGTCGTGGACCGCGACGGCCAAATTCTTTCCTATGATGTGGGCGTTGTCATATCCGAAGACGGCCGCCGCGTCATCGGCATCGGCCCGGCCTATGTGAAGGATCCGGGCAAAGCGCTGATATACGGTACGCAAAGCACCTTTGATATGGGCGTGAAGATGATCGAAATCATCGGCCAGCTGGTCAGCGGCAAAGCGTCTGCCGACAACCTGACAGGCCCCGTGGGCATCGTCTATATGGTCGGCGATACCGTAAGGCTGGGCTGGATCTATCTGGCGCAGCTGACCGCCCTGATCAGCCTGAATCTCGCCATCGTCAACATGCTTCCGTTTCCGGCGCTGGACGGCGGGCGCCTGTTATTCATGATCATTCGGATCTTCACCGGCAAAACCATTTCCGATGAAACGGAGGGAAAAATCCATTTCATCGGCTTGATGCTGCTGTTCGGTTTAATGATTTATATCACATTCCAGGATATCGGAAGGTTTATACTATGAGCAGGCAGGTTTCATGCGGCGGCGTCCTCATCGGCGGCGGCGCGCCCATATCCATCCAGTCCATGACCAATACGGATACAAGAAACGTTGCGGAAACGGTCCGCCAGATCGAAAGTCTGGCGGAGGCGGGCTGTGATATCGCGCGCTGCGCCATTCCCGACATGGAGGCCGCCGACGCCTTCGGAGAGATCAAAAAGCGCGTGAAAGTTCCGCTGGTGGCTGACGTTCACTTCGACTACCGGCTGGCTGTGGCCGCCGTGAAAAACGGCGCCGACAAGGTAAGGATCAATCCAGGCAATATCGGGAGCAGGGACAGGGTGAAGGCCGTGGTGGACGCGGCGAAGGAACGGCGGATCCCCATCCGCATCGGGGTGAATTCCGGCTCCCTGGAAAAGGACATTCTGGAGAAATATCGGGGAGTGACGGCGGAGGGGCTTGCCGAAAGCGCTCTGAGAAATATTAAATTACTTGAAGACATGGAATTTGAAGACATCGTCCTCTCTATGAAAGCCTCAGGCGTAAGGCTGAATTATGAGGCTCATAAGCTGGTCGTTGAAAAGATGGACTATCCGTTGCATATCGGGATCACAGAAGCCGGTACGGTAGAAAGCGGAAAAGCCAAATCGGCGGTAGGGATCGGCGCTCTGCTTCTTGCGGGGATCGGCGACACGATCCGGGTCTCGCTGACCGGCGACCCTGTCAACGAGGTGATTTTCGCGGCCGAGATCCTGAAAGCCCTGGATTTAAGGACAAGTTCGATCCAGTTTATTTCCTGCCCGACCTGCGGGAGATGCGGCGTCGATCTTGCAAAAATCGCCGCGGAAGTGGAAACCGCGCTCAGGCCCGTGGAGGCCGACCTGAAAAAGCAAAACCTTCCTTCCTTTTCTGTGGCACTCATGGGCTGCGAGGTCAACGGGCCGGGAGAGGCAAAGGAGGCCGACTACGGCGTGGCCTGCGGCAAGGGCAAAGGGCTCATCTTTAAGCACGGAGAAATCGTGAAAACGGTGCAGGAGGAGGATATCGCCAGAGAGCTGATCTTATATATCGAACAGGAAAAAACTTTGGTCTGAAAGCAGTGTTGTTTTGTGGGGTATTTTGAAAGGGGGGATCGCTTATGTTTGCCGGTCTTGAAATGTCGGAACCGTTGATATGGATCCTGATTGCGGTTATTTTCGCAGTCGTCGAGGCCCTTACCATGGGACTGACCACCATATGGTTCACCGTGGGAGGAGTTGGCGCCTGTATCATCGCCCTGTTGGGCGGGCCGCTGCCGCTTCAGGTCGCAGTGTTCCTTATCGTTTCAATTATATTGCTGTATTTTACGCGGCCGCTGGCTGAAAAGAGGCTGAGGATCGGTCATGAAAAGAACAATATCGAGCAAATGATCGACAAGACCTGCCTGGTAACGTCAACGATCAAGCCGTACCAGCCGGGACAGGTGAAGCTTGACGGGCTGACCTGGACTGCGGCTGTAAATGAAAACAAGGAAACGCTGGAAAAGGGCGAGTTAGTTAAAATCATAAAAATCGAAGGGGTTAAGCTCATCGTAGAGCGAGTGAAAGGAGAAGAATGATGGACGTTATCGGAACGCTGGCAATCCTGCTGCTGATTATCATCGCGATCTTTTTGGTCGTAACAAACATCCGGATCGTACCTCAGGCGAAAGCCTATGTAGTGGAACGGCTTGGGGCTTACAATTCCACCTGGCAGGTGGGGCTCCACATCAAAATTCCGCTCATTGACAAGATATCGAAAAAGGTCTCACTGAAGGAGCACGTCATCGATTTCCCGCCGCAGCCGGTGATCACAAAGGACAATGTCGCCATGGAAATCGATACGGTCATCTATTTTCAGATCACGGATCCCAAGCTGTACGCCTACGGAGTGGAAAACCCGATGGCTGCCATCGAGAACCTGACGGCGACCACCCTGAGAAATATCATCGGGGATCTGGAACTGGACGAATCCCTGACCAGCAGAGAACATATCAATACGAAGATCCGCCTTGTGCTGGATGAAGCGACGGATTACTGGGGGATCAAGATCAACCGGGTGGAGGTCAAGAACATCACGCCGCCGAGGGATATCCAGCAGGCTATGGAAAAACAGATGCGCGCGGAACGGGAACGGCGTGAAGTCATTCTTCGCGCAGAGGGGGAAAAGACCTCGGCCATCCTCGTCGCGGAGGGAAATAAGCAGTCCCAGAT
Source organism: Anaerovoracaceae bacterium (assembly GCA_035561275.1). Taxonomy (GTDB): domain Bacteria; phylum Bacillota; class Clostridia; order Peptostreptococcales; family Anaerovoracaceae; genus Anoxybacterium. The sequence goes on from DATMXY010000350.1 coordinate 3,207, forward strand.
CCTGAATGCGGAAGCAAATAAGGAAGCCACGATCCTGAATGCGGAAGCAAGGAAAGAAGCTCAGATCAGGGAAGCGGAAGGCCATGCCCAGGCTATCCTCCTGGTCCAGAAGGCGACTGCCGACGGGATCAGGATGCTGGTGGAATCAGATCCGACTCAGCAGGTCATCGCGCTGAAGAGCCTGGATGCGTTCACCGCAGCGGCGGACGGGAAAGCGACTAAGATCATCATTCCCTCAGAAATACAGGGCCTTGCCGGTATGGCGGCCACTTTGTCGGAACTGGTAAAGAGCGAGAAAAAAGAGTAAGCGTCACAACCGCTTATCGGTTAAGAAATAAATGAAACGCGGCAACTACGGAGGCAGCATTGAAATCACTCATTGAAAGCACCATCAGCTGGAACAAAATAGGAAAACACCCAAAAGAAAGTTATAATTACTCCATCGAAAAGGCAGTTGTTTCCAAGGAGACGGCTGTCCTTTCCATGGATATCCGATTAAATTTTATTGTGCCGTTTTCGGATGTGGACCGGATCGAAAACCTCATAAAAAATGAGATCCCTGGATTGAAGGGCGTATCGCTGAACTTCATCTATGAAGATATGATCCTTACGGAACAGGAAATTTTCAGGCTTTACATAAAGCACATGATCCACGAGATCAATGGCACCCATGCGGCGGTCACGAAGACGATCTTCCCGAAGGAGTTTACATACCAGAACGGCCGGCTGACCATCATGGCCCTGGGCGCCGTAGCGGTGGACGAACTCAATGACAAGGTGGCGGAACAGTTTGAGAAATACTTATACAGGGATTTCGGGATGACGGCAAACGTGGTCTTCGCCAACCACGAAGACAGTTACGAGGAAAAGGCCAGGGAAAAGGCGGAGCTTGCGAAAAAAGAACTGGAAGAAGCCGACAAGGCGCAGAAACTGGCCGCCGCCAACGGAAACGGAGCAAACGGCGGGAAGGCCTCCAACGGAAGCGGCAGTTACGCCAACGGAAGCGGCAGTTACGCCAACGGAAACGGTAGTTACGCCAATGGCGGAAACGGTGGGACAAAATGGAATCGCCGGGAAAAGGAGACTCCTATGGTTGGCAACCGGATCATGGGGAAAGCTATCGTAGAAACCCCCGTTCCCATCGAAAGCCTTACCGCTGACAGCGGGCAGGTCGCCATCGAAGGCATGCTGTTCCGAAAGGAAGCCAGAACAATAAAAAACAATAAAAAACTTGTGACGCTGCTCGTCACCGACAAGATCACCTCCATCTGCGTCAAAATCTTTGCGTCTGAGGAAAAATGGAACGAGATCGACGAGAACCTGAAGCCGGGAGATTGGGTTAAAATCAGAGGAAACGCGGAATTCGACACCTTTGAGAACCTGCTGGTATTGATGGGGAAGGATATCGAGAAGACCGAAAAAGAGGGGCGCCGGGATAACAGTGAGAAGAAACGGGTCGAGCTTCACGCCCACACGAAAATGAGCGCCATGGACGGCCTGAATGAAATATCGGAGCTCATCAGGACCGCCGCCCGATGGGGTCAGAAGGCCGTTGCTATCACCGACCACGGCGTGGTTCAGGCCTTTCCCGATGCGGAAAAAACGGTGAAAAAGGGGAAGCTGGATATCAAGGTCATCTACGGGCTGGAAGGTTATCTCTATGACGATTCCGGAGATACGGGGAGGAAGATCGATTATAAATCCAAAAATACGAACCATGTGATCCTTCTGGCGCGGACCCAGGAGGGTTTGAAGAATTTATATAAACTGGTTTCCAAATCCCATCTGGAATTTTTCTATAAGAAGCCCAGGATCCCGAAGTCGGTCCTGACGGCCCACAGAGAAGGTCTTGTCATCGGCTCGGCCTGTGAGGCGGGAGAAGTATACCGATCCATCCTGAACGGAAAATCCGAAGATGAGATACGAAGCGTCGCCGAATATTACGATTATCTGGAAATTCAGCCGCTGGCAAACAATCAGTTTCTCATCGATAACGGAACCGTTGCCGATGTGGAAGGGCTGAAGGAAATCAACAGGAAGATCATCCAGCTGGGGAAAACGCTGGGCAAACCGGTGGTTGCCACCTGCGACGCCCATTACGCTGAACCGGAGGATGCCCTGTACCGTACCATATTGATGGCAGGGCAGGGCTATAAAGACGTCGAGGGCGATAAAGGGCTTCATCTGAGGACTACGGAGGAAATGCTCGCGGAATTCGACTATCTGGGCGAGGAACTTGCAAAGGAGGTCGTCATCGAGGCCACCAACCTCATTGCCGACATGATCGAGAAAGTAGTCCCCGTCCCCAGCGGGAAGTTTCCGCCGAAGATCGACGGAGCGGACGAGCGGCTCAGGAACCGATGTATGGAGACCGCCTGGGAGATTTACGGAAATCCGCTGCCGGAGCTGGTGCAGAAGCGCCTGGAACGGGAACTGGGTTCCATTATAAACCACGGCTACGCGGTAATGTATGTCTCAGCGGAAATGCTGGTGCAGAAATCACTGGAAGACGGTTATCTGGTAGGATCAAGAGGTTCTGTCGGATCCTCCTTCGCGGCTACCATGGGCGGCATTACGGAGGTAAATCCGCTCCCACCCCATTACATATGCCCGAATAAGGAATGTAAAAACTATGAATTCATTCTCGACGACAGCTATGACTGCGGAATAGATATGCCGGATAAGGTCTGCCCGAAGTGCGGTACGCCTTATAAAAAAGACGGCTTTAATATACCTTTTGAAGTATTTCTGGGCTTTGAGGGAGACAAGGAACCCGATATCGACCTGAACTTCGCGGGAGAATACCAGTCCGTCGCTCATAAATACGTGGAAGAGATTTTTGGCAGAGAAAACGTGTTCCGCGCCGGGACCATCGGCACCGTAGCGGGAAAGACGGCCTACGGTTTTGTCATGAAATATTTTGAGGAGCGGCAGCAGCCTATCAACAAGTGGGAGGCAGACCGGCTGACGGAATGCTGCACCGGCGTGAGGAGAACCACCGGACAACACCCGGGGGGAATCATTATTGTGCCCAGAGGACATGAGATCTACGAATTCTGCCCCGTCCAGCATCCGGCCAACGATACGGATACGGATATCATAACGACGCACTTTGACTACCATTCCATCGATGAGAACCTGCTGAAGCTGGATATCCTGGGCCACGACGTGCCCTCCATGATCCGCCAGCTCCAGGACATGACGGGGGTCGATCCCCTGGCCGTACCGCTGAAGGATAAAAAGGTGGACAGCATTTTCAACGGCATCGAAGGCCTTGATATCAAGGAGTCCGACTATCAGTTCACTCACGGGAGTTACGGGATTCCGGAATTCGGAACAAAATTTGTCCGCCAGATGCTGGACGACACCAAACCGACCCTGTTCGCCGATTTGGTCCGCATTTCCGGCTTCTCCCACGGCACCGACGTATGGATCAATAACGCCCAGGAATTTATCAGGAACGGTTCCGCCACCATGAAGGACGCCATTTCAACCCGGGACGACATCATGAACTATCTCATCCACAAGGGTGTTCCGAATAAATCCGCCTTCAAGATCATGGAAAATGTCAGAAAGGGAAAAGGGATCACAGAAGAGGAAGCCGGACTGATGGAGGAAAACGATGTGCCGGAATGGTATATCGAGTCCTGCCGGCGCATCAAGTACATGTTCCCGAAAGCCCATGCCGTTGCCTACGTCATGATGTCCTACCGGATCGCCTGGTATAAAGTCTATTATCCGGTGGAATTTTACGCGGTATTATTCACAACAAAGGTCAGCGAGTTCGATTCCGAAACCATATTAAAGGGCTCCCGGGCAGTCCGGAACAAGATCGAAATGATCGAGGCGAAAGGGAAAAACGCCACAAAGAAGGAAGAGGACGAAGTCACCGTACTGGAATTGGCGTATGAGATGTATGCCAGGGGTTATGAATTTACTCCGGTTGAGATCGGGAAATCCCATGCCACAAGGTTTCTGGCGTCGGAGGGCAGGGTATTGCTTCCCTTTGTCGCCCTTACGGGCGTAGGAGAAAGCGCGGCGAAGGCTATTGTTTCCGAATATGAAAAGAAGCCGTTCCTGTCTGTTGACGATATGAGGAACCGGGCGAAGGTGAACAAAACGGCAGTAGAGGCGCTGATGAATCACGGGGTGCTTTCGGAAATACCGGAGTCGGACCAGCTCAGTTTGTTTTAGCACGCCTGTCGGGCGTGTCCCCTTGGAAACCGCGGCGTTTAAAAAAGCCGATTATTTAAAGAAAATACTTGCAAAACGGCGGTTTTTGTGCTAATCTGAAAAGGTAGTAAAAAACTTGACCGGTAAGAGCAAAAGAGTGGGCATTCCCACTCTTTACATTTTGCAATAGGGTACTTTAAGAGGGGGACTATGGCGAAACTGAAGATAACGGAGCTCGTCGCGGAAGCGCTTGAGGGGTTTCTGACGAAAAACGGATACGAACTGTATCTTGTGGAATTCATCAAAGAGGGAAAAGACTGGTTTCTGCGGCTCTATATCGACCGGACAGAGGATTCGAACGGGGGGATCGGCACCGACGACTGCGAGAAGGTGAGCCGGTATCTCAGCGCCAGACTGGATGAGTTGGATCCCATCGAACAGAACTATTACCTCGAGGTTTCCTCTCCGGGAATGGACCGGGCGCTGCTGAAAGAAAGCGATTATACCAGATATGCGGGGCGTTACGTTAACGTCGCCCTGTATCAGGGCCTGAACGGCAAGAAAACATATTTCGGGAAGCTGGAAGGCCTGAAGGACGGAAATCTGGCAATTATAGATGAAAAAGGAAACAGAATTGAAATTCCGATGGAAAAAGTAGCTAAGACCAGGCTCGCTGTTATATTTTAGACGATGAAAATCTACGAATCCAAGATTCGTGATTTTCTGGCCTAAATTCCGCCGAAGACGCTGAAGCGCCTGGCGAAATGTTAAGGAGGATTATTGACGATAATGAATAGAGAATTTATCAAGGCAGTTGAAGAATTGGAAAAGGAGAAGGAAATATCCAAGGATCTTCTCATTGAGGCCATTGAATCCGCCCTTGTGTCCGCATACAAGAAAAATTACGGAACGTCCCAGAACGTGCGCGTGAATATAGACAGGGAGACCGGCGATATCGACGTCTTTATGCGGAAAGAAATCGTGGAAGAGGTCGAGGATGAACAACTTGAGCTGTCTGTTGAGGAGGCCAGGGAAATCGATCCGAAATACCAGGCGGGAGACGTCATCGAAAGACAGGTCACACCCAGGGATTTCGGGAGGATCGCCGCACAGACGGCCAAGCAGGTTGTCGTGCAGAGGATCCGCGAGGCGGAGCGCGGCCTGATTTATGACGACTATTCCAACCGCCAGTCGGAGATCGTCACAGGCATTATCCAGAGGATCAGCAACGACACCGTTTTTATCAACATGGGAAGAACGGAGGGTATTTTAGCAGCGACAGAGCAGGTGTCCGGCGAAAAATACACGGTAAACAGCCGGATCAAAGTGTTTATCATGGACGTCAAGAAGACCACCAAAGGGCCCCAGGTCTATCTTTCCAGGTCCCATCCGGGCCTTGTGAAAAGGTTGTTTGAACTTGAGGTTCCGGAGATCCAGGACGGAATTGTTGAAATAAAAAGCATTTCAAGGGAAGCAGGCTCCAGAACAAAAATGGCTGTTTACACGTCTGACGAAAACGTGGATCCCGTAGGCGCCTGCGTCGGCTCAAGGGGTACCAGAGTCCAGGCCATCGTGGATGAGCTGTTCGGAGAGAAAATAGACATCATTAGTTGGAGTGACAATCCGGAAAAACTCATCAGCAGCGCACTCAGCCCCGCCAAGGTGGAAAAGGTCATCATCAACGACGAGGGCAAGTCCGCCACAGTTATCGTTCCAGATTATCAGCTTTCCCTGGCAATCGGGAAGGAAGGGCAGAACGTCAGGCTGGCTGCAAAGCTCTGCGGGTGGAAAATCGATATCAAGAGCCATTCCCAATACTTCCCGGAGAGCGATGACTTCGAAGACGTCAGCGATTTTGAAGACCCGGCGGAAGAAATATTTGAGGATGAAATCTTCGAGGAAGGCGACGCGCTTGAAGAAGATTATATAGAGGAAGATTTTATAGAAGATGAGATCGCGGAGGAGGACGGAGAATATGTCGACGAACCTCCTGCGGATGCCGGGAACGAGGCCGTTAAAGCGGAAGGCGCATATGATATCGTAGAAGGCGAGCCTGAACCCGTAAAACCGAAGCGCGGAAGAAAGAAAAAAGAACAGATCGAAGACGAAGAGTAGGGGGTGCTTCCATGAAGACGAAAAAAGTTCCGATGCGCAGATGCGTTGGCTGTATGGAGTCAAAGCCAAAGCGTGAACTGATTCGGATCGTTGCATCGGATACCGGCCCCCAGATAGATTCGACCGGAAAGGCCAACGGCAGAGGCATATATCTTTGCCAGGATGCGGAGTGTTTTTCCAAAGCCAGAAAGAAAAAAGCCATTGGCCGGGGTTTAGAAATAGAGATAGGAGAGCAGGAGCTGGATAATTTATTTAAGGAGCTGGCCGCACATGAGAAAAAAGGTTGACAGCTATCTGGGTTTCGCGGCAAAATCAAGGAATCTGGTTTCCGGCTACCATACCTGCCTGCATGCCATCAGGCAAAGGAAGCTGAAACTCCTGATCCTCTCCGAGGACCTCTCAGAGAATACGGTGCAAAAGTTGTCAAAGTATTCGGCTGAAAATGGAATACCGTTTCGAAGATACGGCAAAACGGAAGAGTTGTCAAGGATTACAGGGAATCAGGAAAGAGGAGTGTTCGGCGTCACCGATGGGAGTTTTGCAGACGCCATATTGAAAGAAATCGACGGAGAATAGGAGAAGGAGGTGTTCTGATGCCCAGTTTAAAAG